>JACXUS010000310.1 GCA_014763785.1 Sphingomonadales bacterium
GAGCGTCCGCTACATAGATGCGCAGCAGCGCATCCGCCGCCGCCAAGAGTTCCGCCAGAGCTGCAGGATCCGGCGCCACATCAGCGGCCAGAATGCGTGCCAGATGCTTCATGGCGCGGGAGGCGGCCTGCAGCCGGGCTGCCCGGGCCGGATAGGCTGGGCCCATGGCCTTGCGGAACACCTTGAAGCACCAGCGCGCTTCCCTGAGGTCCCGGCGCGCGGCTGCAATGGCCTCACGGTCAGGCTTCCCCTTCAACGCAGCACGCGCGGTGATCACCCCGTCAAGAATCATCGCCCGCAAAATGACCCCTGGCGGCGCGCCTTGGGGCGCAGCCAGCCCGCTCTGCGGGCTGCCTGTCAGAAGGCGCGTTCCATCTGCAGCAGTCAGGGTGCGGTCCAGCATCAGGCCCCGCTCTCCTCTGCGCTTTCCGGCAGGGGCACTGCGGGAGAACACAGGACCCCGGTGCCGCGCAGGCCACAGTAGCCGTTCGGATTCTTCGCCAGATACTGCTGGTGATAGTCCTCGGCGTAGTAGAAGGGCGGGGCGTCGATGATCTCGGTGGTGATCGCGCCATAGCCAGCCTGCGAAAGACGCTCGGCATAGGTCGCGCGCGAGGCCTCGGCGGCTTCGGCCTGCGCGGGGCTGTAGGTGTAGATGCCCGAGCGATATTGCGTGCCGCGATCATTGCCCTGGCGCATCCCCTGCGTGGGGTCATGGTTCTCCCAGAACACCCGCAGCAGGTCGTCATAGCTGACCTTGGCGGGATCATAGATTACGCGCACCACCTCGTTATGGCCGGTCATACCGGTGCAGACTTCGCGATAGGTGGGGTTGGGCGTGTGACCGCCCGCATAGCCGACCATACTCAGCCAGACGCCATCGGTGTTCCAGAAGATCCGCTCGACACCCCAGAAACATCCCATGCCGAACATCGCCTCTTCCATACCCTCCGGCACGGGTGCGCGCAGGTCGCGGCCCCAGAGGAAATGGGGCTCTGCCAGAGGCATCGCCTCGGGGCGGCCCGGAAGCGCCTCGGATTTCGACGGGATGGTGGCAGGTTTTCCAAACAGCATGGCGGATCTCCCTATTCGCGCCCCTCTGAAATAGGCCGGGTGCGGGGGAATTTCCAGTTCACGCAGGTACCGGCCCAAGCCCCTGAAGCACCGTCTCGTAGCCCTTCGAGGGGTGGCGCGGCACCAGAAGCGCGAGCCCGAGCGAGACCACGGCCATCCCGGCCGCCAGCCCGAACACCGCACCGGGCGAGACCATCCACAGATAGCCCAGCGTCGCGGGCAGGAACACGGCGGCGATATGGTTGATCGTGAAGGCCACCGCCGCGGTCGGCGCGATATCCTGCGGATCGGCGATCTTCTGGAAATAGGTCTTTTGCGAGAAGGCCAGCGCTAAGAGCAAATGGTCGATCACATAAAGCGCCGCCGCGACCCAGGCCGACCAGCCGAACCAATAGACCCCGCCATAGCTGAGGAAGACGAAGAAGAGGCCGATATATTCCACGACCAGCGCGCGGCGCTCGCCCCAGCGCCCGACGGCCCTGCCCATCCAGGGCGCGGCGACCATATTGGCGGCGAAGTTGATCAGCATCAGCGCCGAGATTTCATCGACATGAAAGCCGAACCGCTCGACCATCATGAAGGCCGCGAAGACCACGAATATCTGCCGCCGCGCGCCCGCCATGAAGGTGATCGCATAGTAGAGCCAATAGCGGCGGCGCAGCACGAAGGTCTTGATCTGCGGATGCGGCGCGCGGAACTGCGGATAAAGAAGCGCCGCGGCGATGGCGATCACAAGCGTCGTGCCCCCCGACACGCCATAGACGATGCCATAGCTCAGATCGAAGGTCTTCCACGTCACCACCAGCGCCGCATAGGCCGCCAGCGACGCCCCCGAGCCGATCGCCACGATCCGCCCGATGGTCTGCGGCGCGTGTTTGCGGTCGATCCATTGCAGCTGCAGCGACTGGTTCACCGTCTCGAAATAGTGGAACCCCACCGAGGACAGGAAGGTCACGATCAGCAGCCCGCCGACCTGCGGGAACATCGCGGTGACCGCCGAGGCCGCGCCCAGCAGCATCAGCGCGCCAAGCGCCAGCACCTGTTCGCGCAGCACCCACAGAAGCACGATCACCCCGATCGCCAGAAAGCCCGGGATCTCGCGCACCGAATGCAGCCAGCCGATCTCGCGCCCGGTGAAGCCCGCCACCTCGATGACGAAGTTGTTCAGAAGCGCCGACCATGTTGCGAAGGCAATCGGCATCGCCGCCGCCATCAGGTACAGCAGCGCATCGGGTTGGCGCCAGCGCGGCAGGGCGCGGGCCTCTTGCAGGGTCACTTCACGCATCGCGCTCCTCGGGGTTGTCAGGTGCAGGGGTAAGGGGCGGCGCCGCGCCGGGCAAGGAATGATTCAGATCAAGGCGTCAGACCCGCCAAAATGGCATGGCAGCCATGCGCGGACGGGAGAGTGCCATGGACATCATCGCAATTGTCGAACGGATCGGCGAGGGGCCCACGGCGGCGCTGTTCGGGCTGATCACGGGCATCGTCTTTGGCGTGGCGGCGCAGCGGTCGAACTTCTGCCTGCGCGCGGCGACGGTGGAGTTCGCGCGCGGCTCGATGGGGCCCAAGGTGTCGGTCTGGCTGCTGACCTTCTCCACCGCCATGGTCTGGGTGCAGCTGGCGCAGGTGCTCGGCCTCTTTCGCGCGGCCGATGCGCGGGTGATGTCGGTGCCGGGTTCGTGGTCGGGCGCGATCGTCGGCGGGCTTCTCTTCGGCGTGGGCATGGTGCTTTCGCGCGGCTGTTCGGGCCGCCTGCTGGTTCTGGCCGCCACGGGCAACCTGCGCTCCGTTGTCTCGGGGCTGATCTTTGCCGTGACCGCCACGATGAGCCTCAAGGGCATCCTCGCGCCCGTGCGCGACAAGCTCGCGGGCCTTTGGATCACCGGGGCGGAGAACGTGAATATCCTCTCCGCACTGCACCTGCCCGACTGGACGGGGCTTGCCGTGGGCATCGTATTCGCCGTGGCGGGCATGTATCTCGCCGCGCGCAACCAGATCGGTGTGAAGACCTGGATCTTCGCTTCGGGCGTCGGCTTTTCCGTGGCCGTTGGCTGGGTTCTGACCTTCACCCTCAGCCAGGTCGCCTTCGAGCCGGTCCCGGTCAACTCGGTCACCTTCTCCGGCCCCTCGGCCAACACGCTTCTGTTCTTCCTCGATCGCGGCGCCG
>JACXUS010000311.1 GCA_014763785.1 Sphingomonadales bacterium
GTCACCGGGGGCACGGCGGGGGCGGCGCTGATCCTGAGCTATGCGACGGGCTGGAACTTCTCCCTTGTGTTCTTCGCGATCAACATCCCCTTCTATGGCTTTGCCTGGTGGGCGCGCGGGCCGGTCTTTTGCCTGAAATCGCTGGCGACGGTCACGCTGGTCTCGATCCTGGCCGAGGCGCTCAAGCCGCTGTTGCAGATCGGCGCAATCCATCCGGGCGCGGCGGCGGTGCTCTTTGGCGTCTCGGCCGGGGTCGGGCTGCTCGGCCTCTTTCGCCATTCTGGCAGCTTGGGCGGCGTGTCGATCGTCGCGGTGATCTTGCAGGACCGCTTCGGCTTTCGCGCCGGGTGGACCCAGCTGATCCACGATCTGGCGCTGTTTTCCGTGGCGCTCTGGCTGTTGCCGGCCGACCGCATCGCGTGGTCGCTGCTCGGGGCGCTGATCCTGAATGCGGTCATCGCCTTCAACCATCGCCGCGACTGGTATATCGTGACCTGACCCCAAGGGACCGCGCGCGATGAAAACCTATCTTTACCTGCTGATCGCGGTCGCCTTCGAGACCTTCGGGTCAAGCTGCCTGCAGGCGAGCCAGCAATTCACGCGGTTCTGGCCCTCGATGGGGGTGCTGGCGGGCTTTGCGGGGGCGTTCTGGTTCTTCACCCTCGTGCTCAAGGTGCTGCCCCTGGGGATCACCTATGCGCTGTGGTCGGGCATCGGGATCGTGCTGATCACCACCTCGGGCTGGCTCATTTTCGGGCAGCGGCTGGATGGCGCGGCGCTGGCCGGGATCGGGCTGATCATCGCGGGCATTCTTGTCATAAACCTGTTTTCCGGCGCGGCGCATCATTGATTTCGCAGCTGCAGCACGGGCAGGCGCGCTTCGGGCTGGCCAAGCGGGCGGTTTTCCTCTAAGGCCTCGGCCAAACCTCGAACAGGCGGATCTTATGGACCTTCGCAATATTGCGATCATCGCACACGTTGACCACGGCAAAACGACCCTCGTCGACCAGCTTCTGCGCCAATCCGGCGCTTTCCGGGAAAACCAGGCCGTCGCCGAACGCGCGATGGACAGCAACGATATCGAACGCGAGCGCGGGATCACGATCCTCGCCAAGGCGACCTCGGTCGAGTGGAAGGGCACCCGGATCAACATCGTCGATACCCCCGGCCACGCCGATTTCGGCGGCGAGGTGGAGCGCATCCTGTCGATGGTGGACGGCGTTTGCCTGCTGGTCGATGCGGCCGAAGGCCCGATGCCGCAGACGAAATTCGTGACCTCGAAGGCGCTGGCGCTGGGGCTGAAGCCGATCGTCGTGCTGAACAAGGTGGACAAGCCCGCGGCCGACCCGGAAAACGCGCTGAACGAGGTGTTTGACCTCTTCGCCAACCTTGGCGCCAGTGACGAGCAGCTCGACTTCCCGCATGTTTACGCCTCGGGGATCGGCGGCTGGGCCGATCTGGAACTCGATGGCCCGCGTCAGGATCTGTCGGCGCTGTTCGACCTGATCCTGCAGCATGTCGAGCCGCCGAAGCAAGAATTCCGCGCGGATGAACCCTTCCAGATGCTGGCGACCACCCTTGGCGCCGACCCGTTCATCGGCCGCATCCTGACCGGCCGGGTCGAGGCCGGGCGCCTCAAGGTGGGCGATAGCCTCAAGGCGCTGTCGCGCTCGGGCGAGCGGATCGAGCAGTTCCGCTGCACCAAGATCCTCGCCTTCCGGGGTCTCGGCCAGCAGCCGATCGACGTGGCCGAAGCGGGCGATATCGTCACCATCGCGGGCATGACCAAGGCCACCGTGGCCGATACGCTCTGCGCGCTGGAGGTGGACACCGCAATCCCCGCCCAGCCGATCGACCCGCCGACCATCTCGGTCACCTTCGGCATCAACGACAGCCCGCTGGCGGGCCGTGACGGCACCAAGGTGCAGTCGCGCGTGATCCGCGAACGCCTGATGCGCGAGGCCGAAACCAACGTCGCGATCCGCGTCGAGGACACGCCCGGGGGCGATGCTTTCGTCGTCTCGGGGCGCGGCGAATTGCAGATGGGCGTGCTGATCGAAAACATGCGCCGCGAGGGGTTCGAGCTGAGCATTTCCCGCCCGCGGGTGATCTTCCGCGAAGAGAACGGCGAGCGTCTGGAGCCCATCGAAGAGGTGATCGTCGATGTGGACGACGAATATTCGGGCGTGGTGATCGAGAAGCTGACCGGCAACCGCAAGGGCGATCTGGTCGAGATGCGCCCGGCGGGCCACGGCAAGACCCGCGTTGTGGCCCATGTGCCCTCGCGCGGCCTGATCGGCTATCAGGGCGAGTTCATGACCGACACCCGCGGCAACGGCGTTCTGAACCGCATCTTCCACAGCTGGGCGCCTTACAAGGGCGCGATCCAGGGCCGTCGTCAGGGCGTGCTGATCTCGATGGAGAACGGCGTCTCGGTGGCCTATGCGCTGTGGAACCTCGAAGAGCGCGGCAAGCTCTTCATCGGTGCGCAGGAGCAGGTCTATACCGGCATGATCATTGGCGAGCATTCGCGCGACAACGATCTCGAGGTGAACCCGCTCAAGGGCAAGAAGCTCACGAACGTCCGCGCCTCGGGCACCGATGAGGCCGTGCGCCTGACCACGCCGGTGCGGATGTCGCTCGAAGAGGCCATCGCCTATATCAACGACGACGAGCTGGTGGAGGTCACGCCGAAGATCGTGCGCCTGCGCAAGCGCCACCTCGACCCGCATGAGCGCAAACGCGCCGCGCGCACTGAGGACTGACGGCAGCAGGGGGGCTTTCAGCCCCCCTCTTTGCCCGTGCCGGGCAAATTCACCCCCCGAGAGTATTTCGGCCAGGAGAATCCCCGGGTCCGGTCGGCCTTGGCGGGCGGGTATCCGTTCAGCGGCCCGGCCGGTGCGGCAGCGGCGGCGCGCCGAGGCTGTGGATCAGCTGATGCGTCAGCGCCGCGGGGGCGCCTGCGGGCGCAATGGCCAGAGCGAGGCGCTTGCCCCCGCGCGGGTCGGCAAGCTGCACGGGGGCAAGCGACAGGCCGAGCCTTGCGCCAAAGGCGGGGCTCGCGGCGCCGAGGCCCAGCGTCCAGACATCTTGCGTGAGCGGCAGCAGATCCGGGCGTTCCTCGGGCCTCTGCGGCAGCACCACCGCCAGCGGCGACCAGAACGGATCGGCGGGGCGCGCGCGCGGCGGCGCGGCGGCAAGGCAGGGCGGCCCGATCCCGCCCTCTTGCGC
>JACXUS010000312.1 GCA_014763785.1 Sphingomonadales bacterium
GGGCTTCGGGGGTCATGGCGCTCCTCGCAATGTTATAACATAACTTTACTTAGCAGAGGATATTGCCTCAGGCAATGCCCCATCCCGGCCCTGCCCGCTCGCCTGCGGTTCGGTCAAGACATTGATATTCGACACGAATTCCGAGAGGTTGGCACGCCACCCCGCCACGTCGCGCCGGAGGCGGTCCGCAGCCGCGCCGCGCCGGGATCAAGACGTGGGCGGGTCAGACGCGGGCGGGTCAGACGCGGGTGGGCCAGACGTGGTCGGGCCAGACGCGGGTGGGCCAGACGCGGGTGGGCGCTAGGGCGCCGCGAGCGTCGCAAGGAAGGCGGTGATAGCGTCGATCTCGGCCTCTGTCACCTCGATTTCGGGCATCTGATCGACGCCGCGCACCGCCTTTGCGACCAGCTTGCGCGGCACGGCGGCAATCTCGGGGGCGTTGACGCCCTGCCCCCGCTCGCCATGGCAGCCACTGCACAGATCCAGAAACACCGCCTTGCCGGTTGCGGCCAGATCCGGGGACTGCGCCGCGGCCTGACCCGCCACAAGCAGCGCCACCAAAGCCCGTTTCGCGATCTTGCCCCGATGTCCGCACATTTTGCCCCCTGTCGCGCCGCGCCCACGTCCGGCGATCATGACACGGCGATCCGACAGTTTCGTGATGCCCCCGCCCGCGACACCCGATCCGGCCCGCACTGTCACCGGCCCGCACTGTCACCGGCCCGCACTGTCACCCGACTGACAAAAAAGCGGTGTTTCACATATTCGATTCCCAAGCCACGGCACCACGCCCCCAAAGCAAGGACCCGACCCATGGACCAGAAACCCAACGACGATCTCTCGTGGGATGAATTCGACGAGCTGCGCGACCCGCGCCCGGCGGAAAACGACTTCGACCGCGTGGTCGAGGCGGCGATCTCGCGCCGCGGTTTCCTGAGCGGCGTGCTGGCCTTCGGCTCGGGCGCGATGGCCTTTGGCACCGGCCTGCTGACCTCGGGCTCGGCGCGCGCGCAGGCGGCGGCTTCCCCCTCACGCCGATCGACATTGCCACCGATTTCGACATCCACGTCCCGCAGGGCTATCAGTGGAAACCGCTGGTGAAATGGGGTCAGGCGCTGTTCTCCGAGGCCGAGGGCGCCTATTCGCCCGAAACCGGCGTTCCGGTCGCGATGTCGGACAAGGTCTTTGGCGAGAACACCGACGGCATGGAGCTGTTCGTGATCGAGGGCAAGGAGGTGATCGTCATCAACTCCGAATATGCCAACCCGAAGATCAACCTGCCCGAAGCCTCCGAGGGCAAGGCGCAGAGCGCCGAGGAAGTCCAGCTGCTGCAGAACATTCAGGGCGTGACGGTGATGGAAATCGCCAATGGCGCCTCGGGTTATGAGGTGGTGGTGGACAGCCCCTTCAACCGC
Source organism: Sphingomonadales bacterium (assembly GCA_014763785.1). Taxonomy (GTDB): domain Bacteria; phylum Pseudomonadota; class Alphaproteobacteria; order Rhodobacterales; family Rhodobacteraceae; genus Rhodobacter. The sequence continues at coordinate 1,416 of JACXUS010000312.1, forward strand.
CGCATCACCCATGATTCGCCGATGACCTTCGACGGTCCGGCGGCGGGGTCGGACCTGCTCAAGACCGCGGCCGATCCTTCGGGCATGGCGGGCCTTGGCACGATGAACAACTGTGGCTCGGGCCGGACGCTCTGGGGCACCTACCTGACCTGCTAAGAGAACTTCAACGGTTACTTCGGCATGGTGACCGAGCGCGAGCAGACCGTGGCCGAGAAGCGCTACGGCATCGGCGGCGAGTCGAACTATCTCTATGAGAAATTCGATCCGCGCTTCGATATCTCGACCGAGCCGAACGAGCCCCACCGCCACGGCTGGGTGACCGAGATCAACCCCGCCGATCCGACCAGCACGCCCGTCAAGCACACCGCCCTTGGCCGCTTCAAGCATGAGAACGCCGAGAGGGTGCAAGCCGCTGACGGCCGGATCGTGGTCTATATGGGCGACGACGAGCGCGGCGAGTTCATCTACAAATATGTCTCGAACGGCACCTGGGCCGAAGGTCAGCCGACCGATGGCCTCTTGTCGGACGGCACGCTTTATGTGGCGAAGTTCAACACCGACCAGACCGGGCAATGGCTGGCGCTGACCCCCGAGACGACCGGCATGAGCCTTGAGGAAATCCTCGTCTTCTCACGGATGGCGGGCTCGAAGGTCGACGCCACCACGATGGACCGCCCCGAATGGATCGCCTGCCACCCGGCCCGCGCCGAGGCCTATTGCGCGCTCACCAACAACTCGCGCCGCGGCGTGAAGCCGAATGCGGGCGGTGACGCGACCCCGGTCGAGGGCCCGAACCCGCGCGAGGCCAATGAATATGGTCAGATCGTGCGCTGGCGTCCGCAGGGCGGCGACCATGGCGCGATGGGCTTCGAATGGGATCTCTATGTCATGGCGGGCAACCCGACCGTGCATTCGGATGCCTATGCGGGCTCGCCCAACATCAACGCGGGCAACATGTTCAACTCGCCCGACGGGATGGCCTTCGACAGCACCGGCTATCTGTGGATCCAGACCGATGGCGAGGACAGCAACGAAGGCGACTTCGCCGGTCAGGGCAACAACCAGATGCTGGTGGGCAATGCCGACACCGGCGAGATCGCGCGCTTCCTGACCGCGCCGAATGGCGCCGAGGTGACCGGGCTCTGCTGGTCGGCTGACCGCAAGGTCGCCTTCGTCGGCATCCAGCACCCGGGCGGCTCGTGGCCCGATGGCGCGGGCAAGCCGCGGTCCTCGGTCATTGCGGTCTGGCGCGAAGGTGGCGCGATGATCGGCTGATCTGATCGGCGGAACGGATGGACGGCCCCGGGTGCATCCCGGGGCCGTTTGTCATTCCCGAGGTGATGGGGCGGGCTCAGATCGCCGCAGTGGCCCGCTGCGTCAGAACCCTGCGCCGGATCAGCGCGATCAGGAAAAGCCCGGTCAGGATCAGGATCACCGTCGGCGCGGGCGCGCTGTCCAGAAAGAAGCTGAGATAGGTCCCCGCCAGCATCGCGCCCATGCAGACCGCGACCGAAACCGCCAGCATCCGCCCGAAGCTGCGCACCAGCAAGAAGGCGGTGGCGCCGGGCGTGATCAGAAGCCCCACCGCAAGGATCAGCCCGGTGGCCGAGAGCGTCGCGACGATGGTCAGCGACAGGATCGTCAAGAGCCCGTAATGCAAGAGCCCGACCCGCAGCCCCGAGGCCCGCGCCTGCGCCGGGTCAAAGGCGTGCAGCATCAGATCCTTCCACGTCAGCATGAGCGCCGCACTGACCCCGGCCGAGATCAGCCCCGCCGTCCACAGATCCCC
>JACXUS010000062.1 GCA_014763785.1 Sphingomonadales bacterium
GACCATGCCCTTTCATCTTGCCCCAAATATCCCGGGGGGCCCGGAACGGGCGGGGGCAGCGCCCCCTCGACACCGGCCACCGGCCACCGGGCACCCGGCGCCCGCCTGCGCCCCGGCTCCCCCGCCTGCCGCAGTGCAGCGAGTAATTTTCTCGACAGCTGCGACATTCTGCCCCACCCTTGAGGTAACCGGCCCTTGGGAGGGGGCCGGGATCGCGATCGGGGAGGGAGCGCATGGCAGAGGCGATCGAAAGGGGACAGGCGCCGCAGATTGCGGCCGGGGCAGGTGTCGGACCCACAGTGGACAGCCGGATCACCGCCCCCCCGAGCCCGGTGCCCGAGATCCGCGACATGCCGGTCGCGATGATCCCGGCGGTGCTGCGCGCGGGCTGGCGCGATTTTCGGCGCGCGCCGGCCTTTGGGCTCTTTTTCTCGGGGGTCTATGCGCTCGGCGGGATCGTGCTCTGGCTGGTGCTCAGCGCGAGCGGCCGGGAATGGTGGCTGGTGCCGTTCTTCCTCGGCTTTCCGCTGCTCGCGCCCTTCGCGGCGATCGGGCTTTACGAGGTCAGCCGCCGGATCGAGGCGGGCGAGCCGCTTGACTGGCGCGCGGTGTTGGGCGTGGTCTTCGCGCAGAAGGACCGGCAATTGCCCTCGATGGCGGTGGTGGTGCTGCTTCTGTTCATGTTCTGGATGTTCATCGCTCATATGACGGTGGCGCTGTTTCTGGGGCTGCAGGCGATGACCAATGTGACCTCGGACCCCTGGGGGGTGCTGCTCTCGGGCAATGGCCGGGCGATGCTGGCCTTTGGCACGCTGGTGGGCGGGGCCTTCGCGGCGGTGCTCTTTGCCTTCACCGTGGTCGGGCTGCCGCTGCTGCTGGATCGCGAGATCGACTTCATCACCGCGATCATCACCTCGGTTCAGGCGGTCGCGGCCAATCCGGTGGCGATGACGATCTGGGCCGCGACCATCGCGGGGGTGATGTTTCTGGGCATGCTGCCGCTGTTTCTCGGCCTGCTCGTGGTCCTGCCGGTTCTGGGCCATGCGAGCTGGCACATGTATCGCAACCTGACGGCGTAGACCGCGGCGGAAAGGGCGGGGAGGCTCTGGCGCCGCCGCTGGTCCTGTGGGGTGGCGAGGGGGGCGCGTTTCGCAACCGGGGTTGCGGGGCGCGCCCTTCGCATTGGCGCCCGCGCGCTCCCCCCCCCGGACCCTCGCTCCGGCAGGCCGCCCGGCCCGCGGCGATCGCCTCAATCCTGCCCGGCCTGATCCGCGGCGCGGGCCAGCGCGAAGGCCAGCACCCCGGCAAGATCGACCTGCCGGTCATCCTCCTTCACCGCCCTGACGAAGCCATAGGCGCGCGCGGGGGCCGCAGACAGGCTGTCGCGGATCAGCGTGACGGCATCCTCGCCCAGAAGATCGGCATTCTCGAGATAGAAGCCGAAGTCCTCGTCTGACAATTCCGCGGGCATGGTGCCCAGCCGGGCGCGATCACATGGGCCGATGTAACCCGAAAGATCCTCTGCGCGCAGGGCGATGTCGCGCATGACCGCCGTCATCCCGCAGGCATAGGCCGCAACCGCAAGATCGTCGCGGCCAAGGGCCCGGGACATGAGATCGTCCGCCACGGCGGTCTGCGACAGGCGTCCCGCCTCCAGCGTCCGGCCGGTCTCCCAAAGCACGCCAAGGTAGTCGCTCATCGAAGGCTCGGTCAGAAGGTCTTTGACCGCGTCGAACAGGGCGCGATCCCACAGATAGCCCAAAGCGACGAAGGTGGGCAGGATCCGCACATTGTCCCAGGTCATCACCTCGGCATCCTTGCGCGCGGCGAGCATCGCCCCGAGTTCCTCCTTGGGGATCAGCAGGGGGGCCCGCATCAAGGCCAGGCTCAGCGCGCGCGGGCTGCTCGCGGGATCGGCCAGAATCGTCTCGACCCGGAGCCTTGCCGCCTCGGTGCCCAGAGTGGACTGGACATGTTCGGGCTCGAACTCCCATGCGGCGGGGATCGCATCCATCGTCGCGCGAAGCCCGAATTTCGAGACGAGGATCGACAGCGGATAGCCTTCTTGGGGCACCCCCTCGAAAAGACCCAGGACGGCTTCGGCCCGGCGCAGGTTGTCCCAGTTTATCTCCTGCTCTGCCTCTTCGGTGAGCGCGGCAAAGAAGGCTTCCGGACCTTCGGCGCTGCCGAACATCTCCATCACCGCCCGGCCGGAGACGCCCGCCTGCGCGATCGTGCGCAGCTCCTCGCTGTGCGGGCCGGTCAGAATGCGCCAGGCGGCCAGCAGCGACATCTGGTCGATCAGATCATCGGGCAGGGTGTTCAGCGCCGTATCGACCAGTTGCGGCGTCAGGACCGGGCGCGGGGCCATGGCGACGGCGAGGCCGCCCATCGGCTCCCTGGGGTGCATGTGCAGCCATTCCCGGGCCGCCTCGGTCTCTCCGGTCGCCAGCGCCATGAAGATCGCGGGCACCGCGGGCACATGGGCGATCAGCTCGGCCCGGTCCTTGAGCAACAGATCGCCCGCCAGCTGGTCCACGACGCAGGTCGCCGTCGGCTCATCGTCGCAAAGCTCGAGCGCCCGCAGATCCTGCAACGCCTTGATCTGCTGTCGCAGGGTGTCGGGCGACATCTCGCCCACCGTGCCGCCCGCGGCAATCTCCAGCCCCAGATCGGTCGCGCCATGCTCGCTGACGATGCGCTGCAAAGCCTCTGTGACCGCCTGACCAGCCTCCAGCCGGCTTTGCGTCGAGGCGCTGTCATCCTGCAGCACAGCATAGCTTTGCAGGGCTTCGGCCAGAATCTCGCGCGCGAGATCCTCTTCCGATTTACAGGCTGCGAGGGCGCAAAGCGCGACGCTGGCCAAAAGAGTTTTGTGCAAACGCATCTCGTTGGTCCTTTTGCTGGGCCGGCCATCGTGGCCGGGGGACGGGGGATGTGACGGCGTCCCGCCCGGGGGCGCCGCGTTGTCGTCGCGGCTCAGAAGCTCTCGAGCCCGGTCGCCACGGCAATCTGGGCAATTTCGAGCGTCCCGGCCCGCCCGCGGCCGCTCAGAATGCCGACCAATGCGCCGTTCTGGACCACGGGCGCCCCCGACCAGCCCAGCGCGACGGGACAGGAAAGCTCGGCCATCGGTCCCGAACGCCCGAGAAATCCGCACGCGACTGCCGTCGTGCCGGAGCTGCCGGTCCGCACGAGGATCGTGACCTCTCCCGGCGCCAGCGCCGCGATCCGCACCCGCGCGCCGGTGGGCACCGGTGCCGGCAAGGTCAGTTTCGCCAGATCCGAGGCCGCGGCGCGATCCAAAGGGGCGATGTCATGCGCAGGATGCAGCAAGATATCCCGGGCTTGGACGGGCGCGCCGTCCCCGAGCAGATCGACGCGGAGCGCATCCGCGACGCAATGCGCGGCCGTGGCAATCGTGCGGTCGTCCAGTCGCACCGCCTGACAGCGCCGCCCCTGGGCGGTTTCGATCACCTCGGGCTGCACGGGCCGCTCCGGGGCAGAGGCGGAGCGGGACACAGGACCGGGCCCCGTGACCGCCAGCCGCCGGGGCGGCAGCACAGTGCAGCCGCACAGCGCCACCAGCAGCAGCGGGAGGATATGCCGCAACAGAACCACGATGACGTTCCTCCGGAAAAGGGGCGGCGCGGGGGCCGGGGCCGCCGCACCGCCCTGAACGGCCTCAGATGAGCAGCTCTTTGAGATCGTCCAACGCGCTGTCGACGCGCTGGACATGGGCCGCGGCGCCCGCGCTCAGCTCTTTTTCGGCGTAGCCGAGATTGGCCACCGGGCTCGTCGTGCGGGGGCGCTGCGCGCGGCTGACCTGCAGCGAGGTCTGCTGGGGCGAGCTGACTTTCGGGCGATATTGCTGGATCGAGGCGACGAACTGGTCGGTATCCGCCCCGGTCTGCCGCAACGCCCCCACATAGAGCGAGCGCGTGCGCGTCAGATCGCCCACGACCGCATTGATCACGCGGTTATCGACATCCACGCTGCGACGGATCTGGGCGATGGTCGCGCGCGCTGCCGTGCGGTCGCCGCCCGCGCGGACCGATTTCTCGACCGCGGCAATCTGCGACAGGCGGCAGCGGTTCAGTGAACTCATCGCAACGATCAGGGCATCGGTTGCCCGAAGGTCGCGCGAGGCATCGCCATTCACGGCCTTCTGCAACCCTGCGGTGCTCGTCGCGCGCTTTTGCAGGTCGCTGAGGTAGCCGCTCGTGGCCCCGAGCGCCGCCCCGGCCAGCGCACCGAGCAGCATCCCGGCGATCTCGTTTTCGTCGCGTTGCTTCGCAATCGCCACGCCGACCGTTGCGCCGAGTGTCGACCCGATCTTCGCATAGGCCTCGATCCGCAGGTCCCGTTCTTGGGAAATCCGGGTGAACGGCGTGCGATATTTCGAGCATTGATCGCTGGTCGCGCGCAACTCTTCCGCGCTCGGGGCGGGCAGACAGCCCGAGAGCGCCAGTGCCGCGCCAAGCAGCAGCGTATGGGCAAATTTCAGTGGTTTTCCAAGATGCACTCCGATGGTCATGGCGATCCTCCTTGCTGGGGCTTGTGATGTCGGGTTCAGGGGCGGGACGTCTGCGCCCGCAGCCGCTCGCGGACGGGCCGCGCGCTGTCGAACAGGGGCAGGTAGGTCGAGAAGAGATCGGCCTCGGGGTCCTTGCGGAAATCGGCAAGGACCTGCGTGAAGAGCGGCCAGGCCCGTTCCTCGTAAAGCCAGAGCCCTTCCGCGGAATAGTCGTCCCGGACCTTGCCGAGGACGGCTTGCACCAGCGCGGCATCGTCGCGCGAGAGAGTGCGGATCATCGACAGGACCGTTCGCGTCTGGCTGTCGATCATTGCCAGACGGGCATCGAGCTCGCGCTCGGTTTCGGCGATCGCCTCGAGCAGGCGCTTGCCCTCGCTGTGCCGGGCGACCTCGGGCTGTTCGGCGACCATCGCGCGCAGTTCGGGCAAGCGCTGCAACAGGGTCACGCCGATGACGCCGTTCACGCGTATGTTCAGGATATCCGTCGCCGCGGCGCGGATGGTTGCAGCCATCTCCGCCTCGCGCGCCTGATTGATGGCGGTCTCGGATTGCTCGAGCGCGATTTCGACGCGCTGCAACTGGTCCTGCAGCGCTGCGCTGTCGCCGCGGCCTTGCCCGACCGTGGCCAGAAGCGCCCGGGCTTCCGAGCGGAAGGCCGCGCCCGGGGTATTGCGAATGTCGACGAGGGTCTCATGGGCCTCGTGCAGCTGGGCCTCGAACTCGGAGTTCTGCAGGTCGGTGCGGTATTGCCCCGGCGGGGGCGCGCCGGCGGTCATGATCGGGGGATTGAGAAGCAGCCGCAGGCCGGCCGCTGTGGGCCTCACCTCGCCCTCGAGGTCGAAGAACGGGGCTTCGGCACGATGGGCCACGCCAGACAGGGCCAAGGGCGTCAATGCGTGGCCGCCGCGCAGGACGAAGCCGCCGCGCGCACCATGCAGGCTGTCGGGGCGGACCATGCGGAACAGATCCTGCGTGATCTCCGAGGCATTGCCGACCATATCGTAAAGCCCCGCGAGATTCGGGACCTTGCTGCCGACCCCGCCAAAGGTCTGGCGCGAGCTGCCATCGCTGAGCACCGCGATCTCGCCGATCTCCGCGGCGCGGATGCCATGGGTCTCGGGGTCTTCGACCAGATAGGAGGCGATCTGGGCATTGACCCCTATCCCGACCGAGCCGCCGCGCGCGGCGAATTCCCATTCTTCCTCGGAGGGCAGGCGCAGGAACCCCGGCGAGCCGTCCTGCCAGGGGACCAGCGGCTCATCGCCGCGCGCGATGCGCCGGCGGCTTTCGGCCGAAAGATAGGCGTTCAGCGCGCGCAGCCGGTCCTGCGCATCGAAATAGCTCAGACCGGTCTTCGGGCGCACATTGCGCGAGCGGGTGTCGGCGGCCATGGCCTCTGGTTCGGCGCACAGGCTGCGATCCTGCGCCAGATCGGGGGCCGCTTCCTGCCCCCATGCCTGCAGCGCGCCGCTGGTGAACAGCGCGTCCTGAAGCTCGGTCCATTCATGGCTCCGGATGTAGAACGCCCGGGCCAGAAGACTGTGCCCGTCGCCTCCCAGAAGCCTGTAGCCCCCGGCCACTGTCGCCGTCCGAGAGCCCTGGATATAGCGCTGCGTGAGGCCGCTGTCGCCCGCGCCGCCGAAGGTGCCGCTCACATGGTCCAGAACCGTATGCGCGGGCGTATCCACCCGCCGCAGGGCGAGACTGCGACCGCAGGGCAGGGGAATGACCAGATCCAGCGGCCGCTCCGGGGCCGGGCGGACCTCGATGCAGGGGGCGCCGCCAAGATCGCGCTGCGCCCGGAAGACGCCCGGCGCGTCGAGTTCACACCAGCCCTCGGCAAGCTGCGGGGCGGGCGCCTCTTGCGCCCAAGCAGGCAGCAGCATCGCCGCCAGACCGGGGCCCGATAGCAGGGCCGCCGTCAGGGCCGGGCGCAGCTGCGCAGGGAGGCGGGACAGGAAGGGGGGGCGCATGGGTCAATCGCCTCGCAATACGGTGGAAATGACATGGGGCCGCAGCGTCCGGACCGCGCCGATCCCGGCAAGGGCGCCGATCGCGACAGCCAGAAGAACGGCCGCCAGAAGCGGCAGAAGGGCCGGGGACTCCACCTCGGCCGGGGTGCTGAGGTAGCCATGAACAATGGTTTCGACCGGGCCGCGGACCGCGCCGACCAGACCAAGCGCCACGAGCCCGCCCAAAGCCGTCATCACACCGCCCTGAAAAACGGCGAATGTCGTCAGATCGGCGCCCGTCATGCCGATCACCGACCTCAGGGCAAGGTCCCGCTTCTTGCGCACATAGCTGAGCCATTGCAGCAGGAAAGCGGTGATCACGAAGGCCGTCCCGGACAGGGCGAGGACGATTGAAAAGATCTGCCGCAAGCCGGTTTCCAGCTTCAGGATACGATCGACCTGATCGGTCATCAGGCGGGTCTCGAAACCGGCCTGATCCAGTCGCATCTGCAGGGCGGGCGCGTTGGCCACGGTCGGGGCGTAGATGCGCAGCGATTGCCAGACGGCGCCCTCGGGGTGATCGGCGGGCGTCGGCACATCGCTGAGGAAGGTCAGCCAGTTGCGGAACCCGAGCAGCGTCTGCGGCGTCACGAAGCCTTCGGCTCCGGCCCATCTCGACGCGGCGATCACGGCGGCCACCCTCAGCTCGACCGGGACCCGCTCGGGGCTGGCATCCGAGGGGGTGCGCGCCAGCCGAAGCGTGATCTGATCGCCCTCGCCAACCCCGAGATCCTCGGCCGCGCGGGCCGAGAGCACAACCTCGGCCGGCCCGAGGGGCGCGTCGGCGATCCCGGCCATGACCGGATCGCCGGGGGCGGTGGTGCGCAGGTTCAGGTCCACAGACGATCCGCGCGCGCCGGATTTGCGGGCGCGCTGCGTCGAGACGAAGAACGAGGGTTCCGGCACGACGAAATCGGTTTCCGGCCAGCGCGCGAACTCGGCCAATTGCCCGGCGCCGATGGAATTCTCGCCGATGATGACCACTTCGCGGTTGCGGATGTCGCGGGCCAGATCCTGTGCCCAGGTTTCCACAAGCCCGACCCGGATCGCATGCAAAACCAGCGGCGGCGCGATGAGCGCTGCCAGCAGGACGATCCCGACGACGGTCAGGAACCGGTCGTGACGCAGGTCTGCCAGCGCGACGCGGATCGCGAGGCGCGCGCCGCGTCGCGCGCTGGATCGGGGCGCAGCGTCAGCCATGACGCAGCTCCTGCCCGTCAGGCGCAAGGCGCGGTGCGAGATGTCCCCCGAGGATCGCCACGATATCGAAACCGGCCTGACGGGCGGCCTCGGTATCATGGGTCGCAATCAGCACGGCGCTCTGGTCCTGCTGCGCGATCCTCTTCAAGACCTGCATGACGCGCGCAGCATTTGCCGCGTCGAGGCCCGCCGTCGGCTCATCGGCGATCAACAAGGCGCGCGGCACCGCAAGGCCCGTCAGCAGCGCAACCCGCTTGCGCTGCCCGCCGGACAATTCGGTGCGCCGCTTGCCCAGATGCGCGTCAAGTTCCAGGGCGTGGCTCAGCCGGTTCAGCCGCTGCCGCGCGGTATCCGAAGCGGCTTGGCCCGCGAGATGCAGCACCGCCTCGACCTGCATGCGTGCCGTCAGGAAGGGCAGCACCCCCCCCGATTGCGGGACATAGCCGATCGGTCCCCGCCGCAGATGGGCGCGATCCCCCGGCTGGGTCAGGTCGATCGACGGCCGCTCCGGATCGAGGCGCAAGGCGAACCGCGCCGCCCGTTCGGGGCTGCGCAACAGCGCCAGCACCTCCAGAAGGGTCGATTTGCCACAACCCGATGCCCCGGTCAGCGCCACGCAATCGGCGCGACCAAGCGCGAGCGCAGGCACCTCGAGACGGAACGGCGCCTCATCGGCGGTTTCCGCGCCCGCCGTCACGCGCAAGGCGCGAAGCTCCAGAACCTGCGTCATGGCAGATCCCGCAGCGGCAGCGGATAGACCTGATCCTCGAGCGCGCGTTCGTCGAGGGTGATCCAGCCGTCCTGCGTGGCATAGATCCGGTTATAGGAGGCCAGTTTCGCCTCGACCTCATCAAGCAGTTGATCCCGGCCGATCTGCCCCAGATCGTCCCATGTGCCCGCGGTCATGTTGATGAACTTCGAGCCATAGGGCAGATCCTCCAGATAGCTGGGGAGAAAGCTGCCGAAGGTCGGATCGACCGCCGCCGAACCCGCTTCCGCCTGCACGGAAGAGAAGAAATCCCCCATCCCGAGTTCTTTCTGCCGCAGCCGGTCCACGATGTCGCTCAGACGCTGCGCGAGATCGCCAAGCTGCTCGCGGGTCACGAAGACACTCACCGACAAGGCGCGCCGATCCGGGTGAGATATGTCCTTGTCAGCAGCCCAGGCGCGGTAGAAATCGGGGGCTTCGACCCCGGAGCGCGCCCCGAGATATTCGGTCTGATAGCGGAAGATTTCACCCGCAACTGCTGCCGCCACCAAGGGCGCATCCTTGCTGTCGTCGATCACCACGGGCCCGCCGGCCGACAGCGCTGCGATCAGGGGATCGTCCATGATCGTCTCCGGCCGAGAGAGAGATCCGGCCTGCGACAGCTTGCTGAGCTGGTCGATGACCAGTCCTGCCACCAGATGAAGAGAGTCCGCGAAGGCCTGTTCCGTCTGGCCCTGAACGCTGAAATATTTCGAGATCGCAGCATCGCCCGTTTGCGACATGCGGCCATAGAGCTGCTTGCCGCGCTCGGTGTCGTCGTAGCCCTCGCTCGAAAGGCTGACGGTGGCGGTCTCTTCGGTCTGCATATGCAGCACGAAGAGCGAGATATTGCGTTGCGCGGCCAGGGCGTTGATGGTTTCGGGGCCCATGCGGCGGTCCGAGGCCAGATCGTCGCCCACCGAGCGGGGCGAGGCATCGGTGATCAGAAACACCAGCCGCGTATCGACGGCGCCCCAGTTCAGCCCGCCGATGGCCATGTCGATCCCGGCAAAGGCATCCTCGCGCCAGTTCAGGGTCGGCGCGCTGGCGGGTTGCATCCGCTCGATGGAGGACGACAGGGTCATCCCCTCGGTCGGGCCGCCAAAGTCGCGAAAGACCTGACGCAGATATCCGACATCCTTGGCCGCGTCGGTATTGTCCCGATACCCGACGAGGGCGAAATCGAACTGGTCCTGAAGCCCGCGGCTGGCCAACCCATCCGAAATGTCGCGCACGAAGCGCTTCGCACGGTCGATATAGGGTCCCATGGAGCGGGTGGTGTCGATGACGAAGGCCACCCCCACCTTGAAATCCCGGGCATCGGCCTCGACCGACACGCGATCCTGACCGACGGGCTGCGATCCGGCCGTCGCGCTGTCGGTGCTGTCGCGGTTCAGCGCCGCAAGCTGGAGAATGGTGACATCGCCATGGGTATCCGTATCGGTGCGCACGAAGTCCAGAACCGGCATCAGATATCCGAAGCCCGTGAGGCGCTGCACCAGCTTCTCACGGGCACCATGGCCGTCTCGCTCACCGATCAAAACGGCGAACGTGTCGAGTATCGGCCCGCAAATCGCGCGGGCCTGGAACGCTACGTCGCCGACCTCGAAGCCGAGCTTGCGGGGGCCGTGACGCCCCCGCGTCGCATCCTCTTCCAGACCTCGAAAGGACTCTGACCATGAAGAATTTCATCCAACCCGGTGAGAACATCACCGTGACCGCCACCGCCGCCGCGACCTCGGGCGCGGGCGTCAAGGTGGGCAACCTCTTTGGCATCGCCTCGGGCGACGCTGCAATCGGCGAACCGCTGGTGCTGGTGACGGAAGGCGTCTTCGAGATGCCCAAGGTTGCCGCCGACGACTTCGCGGTCGGGGCCGCTGTCTACTGGCGTTCGAGCGACGGGGCTGTGACGACGACGGCGAGCGGCAACACGAAAGTGGGCACCGCCGTCTCCGCCGCTGGCACGGGCACGGCGAGCGTCCGCGTCCGTCTCAACGGCACCTTCTGAGAGAAGGGCGACCGGGGTGATGACCGTAGCGGCTGACAGGATCGAACGCGCCTTGCTCAAGGTAGCGAAGATGCTGGAAGTCGACTCCGGCGTCGCCCCGGTTTTCGAGCGCCTCGAAGCCGAGCTTGCCGACGCGCGGGCGCGGGAACGGGGCGAGACCGATGTGCAGCGCCGGGCGCGGGCGCTGTTGGCTCAGAGGGCGAGGCCCGCGAGCAAATCCCGGACGTGGGCGAGCGACGCCCCGGCCCCGTAGCGTTCGCGGTCAAGCCGATGCCCGAAAACGTCGCGCCGAATTCGATCATCTATCCCTGCCTCAAGCATCCGATCCTCGAAGCTGTGGCGCAGCGAATACATGCTGTGGGCGGGCGTCTCCAAGAGCCCATTGGCCCGCATGAACTTGTTGACGGTCGCGCTCAGGGTGGCGCTGTCCCGGTAGCGGGGGAAGCCCTCGGGGAACGCCTTGAAAGCTTCCAGCGACACGCCCGTGAGCGGGATGACGCGCCGGGCATACTGACTCTTGAGTTGCCGCCCCTCGGGCTGAATCGAGATGTGCGGCACGTCGCAGTCAAGCCGGATCGTCTCCGCCGTGAGCGCCGCGCCTTCAGAGGGGCGATAGCCGGTGTTGACCATGCCGAGCACCAGCCCCCGCGCATCCGGGTTGAGCCCGTCGAGCGCGCCGGGAGCGAGCAACTTGTCGCGAATCCATCCCGTCGAAAAAGGGGGCCTTGTCCGGGTTTCGCCCTCTTTGAAAGAAAGCTCACCCAAGGGCAGGTTGAGCCCGAGGCGCTTCATGGTGTTCACAGTCTTGAGCACGTCGCCGAGATGTATCAGGTCCTTGTTGGCCGAATTGGCCGTGACCTCGCCGCCTTCGATCCGCTCAAGCCAGTGCTGGCGAAAGTCGAGCATGTCGTCGCGGGTGATGTTGTCGATTGCCTTGTCACCCACGACGGCGACGAAATTCTTCACCGCCTTGAACCGGGGATTCTTCCAGCGGCGAAGCTGATCCTCGCTCTTGCCGAACGTCTTCTCACGGGCGAGCGTCCAATAGAGATCAAGCGCCTTCTGCACCGTTATCTGCGGCTCCGGCACAGTGCCCATGAGCGCGGCGACCTCGGCCTTGTCGGGCTCGCCAGCGGGCGCGGAGACGGCTTCCACGCGCTCGACGATCTTGTCGAGCGGTTCCCTAGCGACGCGCCCGGCGTCGAGATAGCGGAAGCCCCGGACGCGCGCCAATTCCTGGGCGGCGGCATAGCGGGCTTCCGCGTCGTCGGTATCTCCGGCAAGGCGGGCTTCCCAAGCCTCAATCATCTGATCCCAAGCGCGCCCCGCCTTGCTCTTGGCGACGGTCTCGGAGTCCGTGTGCAGGCTGATCCAAACTGTTTCGCGCGGCTCTACCTCCCGGTAGCGCCGGGGAACGCGGCGTCTCAGGTGAAAGGTGCTGCCCCGCTTGGTAATGCTCATGGTGCCGTGCCCTCCGCTGGCGTGAGGCAAAGTGTGCAGCATGTTGTGCAGCAAAACAAGCGGATATTCCGCCGAGATACCGGCTCAAATGCCGATTTTCCCTTTGAAATCATGATGCTGAGTGTTTTTCAGGATTGGGAAAATGGCGGAGAGACAGGGACAATCCACCATTTTTCTAAGTCATTGACTTAGCTGGACATACAAGAGCGAAGGTTGCTTGTGTGTCTCACTGTGTGTCGCAGTATGGCCCGGAAAGTGTCATGCTGTCAAATGGACAATCAGTTTGATCTTTCGATCCTGTAAGGAATGGCGTTGGGCTAATGTGTGGGCAGGTGCTGCATGTGAACCTTGTTAGAACAACTGGGAACAGGTTGATGTTTCGACCTTAAGGCGAACGCGTTGTTTCTCAAGCTGGGTTCCTTCCGGATGGATAATCTGGCCAGGCAGTGTCCCAGCACATGGTGTAGGAGGCCGCGCGCGGAGCCTTTGGCGTAGCGCAGCGCGCGGCCGTTGGTGACGCTGGCGGTCACCGTCGATC
>JACXUS010000313.1 GCA_014763785.1 Sphingomonadales bacterium
GGGTTGCGCCGCCCTTGGGCGGCGCAACCCCTCTGGCCGCCGTCGTGCATGTGTCCCAAAGGCTGCGGCCGCCGACAGCGCTGCGCCGACAGCGCCCTGAGCCCGCAGCGCCCTTAGCCTGCAGCGCCCTGAGCCTGCAGCACCCTTAGCCTCAGCGCCGGCCCCCCGGACGCAGCTCCGAGGGCGACAGGCCGAATTTGCGCTTGAAGGCGGTGGCGAAGCTCTCGGCCGAGGCAAAGCCCGCCAGATGCGCGGCCTCGGCCACCCGCGCGCCGCGCGCCAGCGCCGCCTCGGCCTGGGCCATCCGCAGATCCGAGAGCCGCGCGCCGATGCTCAGCCCATAGGCGCGCCGGAACAGCCTGCGCGCCGAGGACAGGCTGAGCCCCGCCGCCCCGGCCATCTCCGCCAGCGGCGGCAGCGGCCCGGGGCGCGCCGCAAAGGCCTCGATCCGGCCCAGCCGCTCGGCCTCGGCGGGGCTCAGCCCGGCGCCTGCGCTGGGCGCCAGAAGCCGCCCGACCAGCCGCGCGACCAGCGCCAGCACCGCCGCCTCGCGCGCGATCTGCTGGCCCGCCGCGGCGCCCCCCGCCGCAGGCCCGCCGCGATCCAGCGCCACGAGCTGCTCGGCCAGCGCCACCTCTTCGGGGCTGGCGGGCCAGTCGCCCTGCACGAAACCGCGCCCGCCCAGCACCGCCTCGCGCGCCACCCCGCGCGCGGCGAGCCAGTCCCAGCCCACCGCCACGGTGACCTTGCGCAGATGTTCGCCCGCCCGGGCGCGGCGCCAGAACGGCGCCTCGGCCGCCAGCGCATAATAGGCGAGCCGCGCCGGGCCCCCATGGCCGCTTCACTCTGGCGCTTTCGACAAGGTTTCTGGCGGTTCGCGCAAGATGGGGGAATGGCCCGGAGCGATGGCTGGGGCTAAAAGACTACCAAAATACTCGGAAATCAAGGGGTGAGATGATGACAACCGGCACCACACGCGCGGCGCTCTTGCTGGGCACGGCTTTGGCGGGGCTTGCGGGCACGGCCCTGCAGGCGCAAGACACCGGGGCGACCGATCTGGGCACGCTCACGGTCGAGGGCGCGAGCTATGAGACCGAGGGCACCAACAGCTACAAGAGCGGCCTCATCTCGGTCGGCGAAAAGGCCGCGATGACCCCGCGCGAAGTGCCGCAATCGACCACGGTGATCACCCGCACGCAGATCGAGGACGGCGGCTATACCGCGCTCGAAACCGCGCTCGACGCGGCGCCCGGCATCATGATCCTGAGCAATGACACCGGGCGCTCGTCGATCTTCTCGCGCGGGTTCGAGTTCGACTATCTCTATTACGATGGCCTGCCCGCGCCGGTCAGCTCGATCTATGGCACCCAGCCGGACCTGTCGATCATGGACCATATCGAGGTGCTCAAGGGGCCCTCGGGGCTGTTCATGGGCACCGGCTCGCCCGCGGGCTCGGTCAATATGCGGCTGAAACAGGCCAATCGCACCGTTCCGGGCGGGTCCTACCGCTTCAGCGCCGATGAGAACGGCCATGCCCGGGCCGAGATCGACTATGGCGCGGCGCTGAATGCCGAAGGCACGCTGCGGGCGCGCACGGTTCTGGCCTGGGCCGATGGCGACGGCGCGGTCGACAAGCAGGAAAACGGCGTGAGCCAGGTCTATGGCACGCTCGCCTGGGATATCACGCCCGCGACCACCGCGACGCTGTCCTTCAGCCGGATGGAGCGCGACATCGCCCCCTTCAACGGCCTGCCCAGCTATGCCGATGGCAGCCTGCTCTGGCTCGACCCCTCGGCCACCAGCGCCGCCGACTGGAACCGCTTCGACAATGAGGTCACCGATATCGTCGCCGCGGTCGAGCACCATTTCGACGGCGGCGCGCGGCTCAAGGCCAGCCTGCGCCAAAGCTGGCAGGAGGGTGACTTCGCCTATGCCTATACCGGCTCGGCGGCGGCGGCGGACAATAGCGTCTCGCGCATGTCGTGGCTGCACCGCAATTTCGAGATCGAGAACCTCGCGCTCGACCTGCATGGCGAGCTGCCCTTCGCCCTGGGCGGGATGGAGGGGATGGCGATCCTCGGCGCCGACATGCAGCGCTATGACAACGATCTTTATGCGGTTGCGGGCAATGTGAACGGGCGCTCGGATCTCGATGACTGGGATGTGTCGAGCTTCGCCGAGCCTGCCAACATCGACAACTACACCACCCGCACCCAGACCTCGACCGAAAGCCGCGGGCTTTATGCGCAGCTGCGGCTGAAACCCTTGCAGGCGCTGACCCTGATCGGCGGCGCGCGGCTGTCGTGGTATGAGAGCGAGGTGACCACCACCACCCTTGCGACCGGGCGCCAGAGCACGACCGAGATGAGCGAGAATGGCAAGGTCACGCCCTATCTGGGCGTCACCTATGACCTGAGCCCCGCGGCCACGCTCTATGCGAGCTATACCGAGATCTTCCAGCCGCAAAGCGCGCTCGATGCCAGCGGGAACGTGCTCGACCCGATGGAGGGGCAGCAATACGAGCTCGGCCTCAAGGGGCAGCTGGCGAGCGGGCTCGATGTGTCGGCGGCGCTCTTCCGGCTCGAACAGGTGAACCGGGCGCTGGCGGTTCCGGGCGAGAGCTATTCCGAGGCCGAGGGCGCGGTCCGCGTGCAGGGGCTTGAGCTGGAGGCCGCGGGCGAGATTGGCGAGAACCTGCATCTGGCGGCGGGCTATACCTATACCGATACCGAATATCTGAACGGCCCGAGCCAGGGCGCGGCCTTCTCGACCTATACGCCCGCGCATCTCTTCAAGCTCTCGGCGGAATATGAGGTGACGCAGGGTGTTGCGGTAGGCTGGAGCTTTGGCGGGCAGCTCACCGCGATGACCGGGTTCTCCTCGGTCTCGGGGGGCACGACGATCCATGCGCCGGGCTATGGCGTGGTGGACCTGAGTGCTGCGCGCCAGATCGGGGCGGGGGGCGAGCTGCGGCTGACCCTCGCGAATGCCCTCGACAAGGACTATTACAGCCGGGTTGGCGGCACCTCGGTGTTCAACTTCCGCGGTGCGCCGCGGACGCTGGGCGTGGCCTTCACGCAGAAGTTCTGATGCGGCGCGCGGGGGCTGTCATGGCGGTTCTGACCGCGGCGGGGCTCGGCCTTCTCCCCCTGACGGGGGAGGAGGCCTTCGCGCAGGGGGTG
>JACXUS010000314.1 GCA_014763785.1 Sphingomonadales bacterium
CGATCAGGGCGCTGTCCTCGGGGATCGCGACCTCGGTAAAGAACTTCATCTTGGACTTGTCGGACATCAGCATCGACATGCTGTCGCGGTCCGGCAGGGCGCGGCGTGCAAACAGCGCAAGATAGACCAGCCCCGTCAGCGACATGGCAATGCCCAGGGGCGTGATGTCGAAGACGCCGAAGGGCTGCAGCCCCTGCTGGCGCACCACGCCGTCCACCAGAAGGTTGGTCGAGGTGCCCAGAAGCGTGATCGTGCCCCCGAAGATCGCCAGATAGCTGAGCGGGATCATCACCTTGGACGGTGACATCTGCATCTGCTTGGCCAGCTGCATGAAGATCGGGATCATCACCACGACGATGGGCGTGTTGTTGACGAAGGCCGACATGCCCAGGATCGCCACGGACAGCAGCGCCAGCGTTGCCACGGGCCGCTGTTCGACATTGCGCGCCGCCAGCTGCGTCACCCAGTCGAGCGCGCCGGTCCGCACCAGGCCGCCGACGATGATGAACATGGCCGCGATGGTCCAGGGCGCATGGTTCGACAGCGATTTCAGCGCATCGTCCTGCGGAAGGATGCCAAGGACCAGCATGGCGATCGCCCCGCCGATCGCCACCACCTCGACCGGGTAGGTTTCCCGCACGAACAGCGCGAGCATGCCCAGAAGGATCGCGATGGCGACCCAGGCCTCGGTCGTCTGCGACAGGTCAATGCCGAACATTCAGGGTCCCCGTTTCCTGTACCGGCGCTGTTTCGCACATCCAGGCATCACCCGCTAGGGACTGCGCATGCCGCGCGCAGGGCCAATGCGGAACATCGCCAAAAGGATCCGCAACGCGCCGCCAACAGTCTGCCAATCGGGCAGGCCGCGTCACGGTGCGGCCGGTTGCAGCCGTCCGCCGACGCGCACCATGGCCACGCGCGTGGCCTGGCCGGTCCGGTCGTCCGTCTCGACGAAGACGCCCGACAGCGTGGCCTCGCCGTTCGCCGGCTCGAACCGGCCCTTGGCCATGCCGGTGACGAAGCGGCGCATGGGCTCCAGCTTTTCCATCCCGATCACGCTGTCATAATCGCCGCACATGCCGGCATCGGTCAGATAGGCGGTGCCGCCGGGCAGAACCATTGCATCGGCCGTCGGCACATGGGTATGGGTGCCCACGACAATGCTCGCGCGGCCGTCGCAGAAATGACCCATCGCCATTTTCTCCGAGGTCGCCTCGCAATGCATGTCCAGAAGGATCGCCTGCGCCTGCCCGCCCAAGGGATAGGCGGTCAATAGCTTGTCGACCGCCGAGAACGGGTCATCGAAGGCGCGCTTCATGAAGACCTGACCCAGCACCTGCGCCACCAGAACCTTGCGCCCGCGCCGATCCTCGAAGAGCCGCGCGCCGCGGCCCGGACAGTCCTTGGCATAGTTCAGCGGGCGGATGATCCGGGTCTCGCACTCGATCGCGGCGAGCATATCCTTCTGATCGAAGGCATGATCGCCGAGCGTGACCACATCGGCCCCGGCGTCCAGCAGCCCGCGCGCATGCTCGCCCGTCAGCCCCATGCCGCCCGAGGCATTCTCGCCATTGACCACGACGAAATCGAGACCCCAGTCGGCCCGCAGCTTCGGCAGCCGCTCGGCCACCGCCCGGCGCCCCGCGCGCCCCATCACATCGCCCAAGAAGAGTATTTTCATGGCCCGAGGCTTAGGACGCCCGGGCCGAAAGGGCAATGATTTTCCGTGTCGCCCCGGACCAGCGCCCAAGGGGGGCTGCGCGCCCCCCGCCCCTTCGGGGCTCCCCCGCGGGATATTTTGACACTGTTGAGGGGAAAGTGCGCGCGCCTTGGTCCTCAACAGTGTCGAAATATCCCGGGGGGAGGCGCGGCACGCGCCGTGGGGGGCAGCGCCCCCCTGCCCGCTCACCGAGCGCGCTGCCCGTTGACCCAGACTTGGGCTACGGCGCGATCATCGCCCATCATGATCGTCGGGAAGATCGCCTCCCAGATATCTTCGGCGCGCTCCGAGCGCTGCGCGATCGCGGGCGTCGAGGCCAGATCGATCACCACCAGATCGGCCTCCATCCCCGGGGCGATATTGCCCACCTTATCGGCGACCTTCAGCGCGCGGGCCGAGCCCTGGGTCGCCAGCCACCACAGCTGCGCGGGGTGCAGCGGGTGGTGCCGCAGCTGCGCCACCTCATAGGCCGCGGCCATGGTGCGCAGCATGGAAAAGCTCGACCCGCCGCCGGTATCGGTGGCGAGCCCGATCCGCAGCCCCGCGCCCGCAAGCCCCGCCATATCGAAGAGCCCCGAGCCGATGAAGGTGTTCGAGGTCGGGCAATGCGCCAGCGCCGCGCCCGCCTCGCGCAGCCGCACGATCTCGCGCGGCTCGAGGTGGATCGCGTGGCCATAGAGGCCGTTTTCGCCCAGAAGACCAAAGGCTTCGTAGGTATCCAGATAATCGCGCGCCCGGGGATAGAGCGCCTTCACCCAGGCGATTTCATCGACCTGCTCGCTCAGATGGGTCTGCATCAGACAATCGGGGTGCTCGGCCCAGAGCGCGCCCAGCACCTCGAGCTGTTCGGGCGTCGAGGTCGGCGAGAAGCGCGGGGTGATGACGTAAGAGAGCCGCCCCCGCCCGTGCCATTCGGCCAGAAGCGCCGCGCTGTCGTCATAGGCCGCGCGCGCGGAATCGCGCAGACCCGCGGGCGCCGTGTCGCGGTCCATGCAGGTCTTGCCCGCAAAGGCGCGCAGGCCGCGCCGCTCGGCCTCGGTGAAGAAGGCGGTCACGCTTTCGGGATGCACCGTGCCATAGCTGCACATCGTCGTCGTGCCATGCGCCAGCGCCAGATCGACATAGCGGCGCGCGATCATCTGGGCATAGGCGGGCTCGGAAAACCGGGCCTCCTCGGGAAAGGTATAGCTGTTGAGCCAGTCGATCAGCCGCTTGCCCCAGCTCGCGATCATCGCGGTCTGGGCGTAATGCACATGCGCATCGATGAAGCCTGCCGAGATCAGCGCGCGGCCGCAATCGGTCACCTTGGCCTGCGGAAACCGCGCGCGCAGATCGGCCGCGGGGCCCACGGCGACGATCTTGCCGCCCTCGATCGCCACTGCGCCGCCCGAGATCACCTCGGCCGCAGCCGGCCCCACGAGAAGCGCATCGCCGGTGAA
>JACXUS010000063.1 GCA_014763785.1 Sphingomonadales bacterium
GCCGGGGTGCCGCGGCACCCCGGCGCGCGCCCGACCGGGCGGGGCCAAGCCCCGGCATCGCCGGGGCTTGGCCCCGCCCGGCGCTTCTGGCAACGTGGCGCCATGACATCGTTCCTTTCGCCCCGCGGCGCCCGCCTGTTGTCCGTTCTCGCCCTGCTTGCGGCGCTGGCCCTGCCCGGGGCGGCGCGGGCGGTCTGCACCGGCGCCAACCTGTTCGACGCGCTGCCCATGGCCGAGCAGGACGCGCTGCGCGCCCGCGCCGAGGCGGTGCCGCATCCGCGCGGCCTCGTCTTTCGGGCGACCCGCGCGGGTCAGGAGGTGATCCTCGTCGGCACCAACCACCTGCCCGATCCGCGCCACAGCGCGACGCTGGCGCTGGTTGAGCCCTTGATGGCGGGCGTCGGGCAGCTGCTGGTCGAGGCCGGCCCCGAGGAAGAGGCCGCGCTGAAACAGGCCGCGGCGCGCGACCCGTCGCTTCTGTTCATCACCGAGGGGCCGACCCTGCCCGAGATCCTGCCCCCCGAGGATTGGGCGGCGCTGTCGCGGCTGGCGCTTGAACGGGGCATGCCGGGCTTCGTCATTTCCAAGATGCGGCCGATCTATCTGGCGATGATGCTGGGCCTGCCGCCCTGCGCGATGGAGGCGCTGGCCAAGGGCGAAGGCGGGCTCGACAAGGAGCTGATCGCGCGGGCGAAGGCGCAGGGTTTGGCCGTAGTGGCGCTCGAGCCCTATGACACGATCTATCGCCTCTTTGCCGCAGTGCCCGATGCCGAGGCCCCGGCGATGCTGCGCGCAGCGATGATCGGTGCCGAGCAGGCCGGCGATTCGATGGTGACGCTGGCCGATCTCTATTTCCGGGGCGAGCCGCGGCTGGTCTGGGAATTCACCCGGGCGCAGGCGCTGGCGGGCGGCATGGCCCCGGACGAGGTCGAACGCCAGATGGCGCTGTCCGAGGATCTGTTGATGATCGGGCGCAACCGCGACTGGATCCCGGTGATCGAGGCGGCGGCGGCGCAGGGGCCGGTGATGGTGGCCGCAGGCGCGCTGCATATGCCGGGCGCCGACGGGGTGCTGGCGCTGCTCGAGGCGCGGGGGTGGCGCGTGGCCCGACTGGACGGGCCACGCCCCTGAGGGCTCAGGCGCGCCGCCGCCGCCGGGCCGCCGCAATGGCGCCAAGCGCGCCCGCCAGCAAGAGCCCCGTTGCCGGCAGCGGCACCGCCGGCAGGCTCTCGGCGCCCAGCGTGAAGCCGTGCCAGCTTTCATAAGAGGCGGTGGTGAAGCTGAAGCTGGTGAACGTGCCGCCGAGCTTCAACAGGCCATGCGGCTCGCCGGTGAAGCTGACCGTGCTGCCCGAGACCGAGGCTGTGCCGCAGCCCCAGAAGCCGCAGCCGACGCTGAGCACCTCGACCGGGGCCGAGAAGGTGACCGGCTGCACGTTCCAGCTGACCAGCGCGAAATAGATGTCGCTGACCGCCTGCGAGAAGCTCACCGTGAAGGTGCCCGGGGCGTTCAGCCCGATCAGATCGCTGGTCGGGATGCCGGCGCCGTCCAGATTGAAGTTCGAGCCGGTGTAGTAATAGATACCGCCGCTGAGCTGGCGAAAGGCCGGGGCGACGGTGCCGGTGACGGTCACATCGACATCCGTCCCGTCAATGCTGAGCGTGCCCAAGGTGGTCAGGCCCGAACCGCTCGTCCAGTCGGTCCAGGTCGCGGCCCGTGACGGGGCCGCCAGCCCAAAGGCCAGCAGACCCGCAAGAGCGAGGTCTTTGAGTTTCATGATTTCCCCCAGTATAAGCCGATATGGCTAACGTAGCGTAACATGGGACCGCTCACCGGCCAACAATCTCGGGATTTCTGCGCTGCAGCACTGGTGACAAGGCCCGCGCCAGCGCCTATAACCGCCCGGAAAATGACCATCTCGAGGGATTCCATGACCACCAAGGTTTTCGGCCACAAGGCCCCCGACACCGATTCGACCGGCTCGCCCATCATCTGGGCCTGGTATCTGAGCGAGGTCAAAGGCGTGCCCGCGACCCCCGCCCTGCTCGGCGAGCCGAACACCGAAGCCGCCTTCGTGCTCAAGCACTGGGACCTGCCGAAGCCCGAGATCATCGCGGGCGTGGCCGAAGGCGAGAAGGTCGTCATCGTCGACACCAACAACCCCGCCGAGCTGCCCGAGGGCATCAACAAGGCCGATATCACCGCGATCATCGACCACCACAAACTGGTCGGCGGGCTGGAAACCAAGGGCCCGATCGATATCACGATCCGCCCGCTGGCCTGCACCGCAACGATCATGCACGACCTGATCGGCGCCGATATGGCGAAAGCACCGCGCGGCATCAAGGGCGCGATGCTGTCGTGCATCCTCTCGGACACGCTGGAATTCCGCTCGCCCACCACCACGGCGCATGACAAGGCCGTCTGCGAGAGCCTCGCCACCGATCTGGGCGTCAGCATCAACGAACTCGCCACCGCCATGTTCGAGGCGAAATCGGATGTCTCCGAATTCTCCGATGCGGCGCTGCTGCGGATGGACAGCAAGGAATACAACGTCGACGGCACCGAGCTGCGCGTTTCGGTTCTGGAAACCACCGCGCCGAAGATCCTGCTCGACCGCAAGGACAGCCTGATGGCCTCGATGGTCGATGTGGCGAAAGAGGACGGCGCCGATCAGGTGCTGCTCTTCGTCATCGACATTCTGAACGAAGAGGCCACGCTGCTCGTTCCGAACGATCTGGTCAAGAAGATCGCCGAGGCGAGCTTTGGCTGCACCGTGACCGGCGATACCGTCGTGCTGCCGGGCATCATGAGCCGCAAGAAACAGATCATCCCGGCGCTCAAGGTCTGAGACCGGCGCAATCGGATTGGCAAGGGCGGGGCGATTGCTCCGCCCTTTCGCTTTTGGCTGGCGGGGCAGGGGGCTACGCGCCCCCTCGGCCTTGCGGCCTCACCCCGCGGGATATTTGGGGCAAGATGAAAGGGCCAAGGTCTGCTTTTCATCTTGCCCGAAATATCCCGGGGTGAATTCGCGCGGCAGCGCGAAGAGGGGCAGGGCCCCTCCTGCCTTTGCTTTCCGTCATCGCCGTGCCATATAGCTTGCATAGAACGGCACCCACCCGGCGGCCCGATCGAAAGCCGCGCAAGATCAGAGACTTGAGGCCCCATGACCCGTATCATTTCATCACTCTCCGAGATTTCCGGGTCCTATGATGCGCTCTTCTGCGATCTCTGGGGCTGCCTGCACAACGGCGTGGCGCCCTTCCCCGAGGCGGTCGCGGCGCTGCAGGGCTTTCGCGCGACGGGGGGCAAGGTGGTCCTGCTGACCAACGCGCCGCGGCCCGCGCGCTATGTGGCCCAAAGCCTCGCGCGGATGGGTGTGCCCGAGGAGGCCTGGGACGTGATCGTCAGCTCGGGCGATGCGGCGCAGGATGCGATGTTTGCCGGCGCCGTCGGCCGCCGCGTCTGGCATCTCGGCCCCGAGAAGGACGAGGGCTTCTTCACCGAGGTGCCGCCCGAATGGCAGGGGCAGGCCGACGTGGCGCGCGTGAGCTTCGACGAGGCCGAGGGCATCGTCTGCACCGGCCCCTTCGACGAGATGAACGAGGTCCCCGAGGATTACCGCGCGCGCTTCCTCTTGGCCAAGACCCGCGGCCTGCCGATGCTCTGTGCCAATCCCGATATCGTCGTCGATATGGGCGAGACCCGGATCTATTGCGCGGGGGCGCTCGCCGCGCTCTATGAGGAAATGGGCGGCGAGGCGCTTTTTTTCGGCAAGCCGCATCCGCCGATCTACGAGATGGCGCGGCGCCGTCTGGTGGCGCTGGGGCTGTCGGACGAGCCGCGGATCCTTGCGATTGGCGACGGGATCAACACCGATGTTGCGGGCGGCGCGGGCGAGGGGATCGACGTGCTCTTCGTGACCGGCGGGCTGGCGGCGGATCAATTCGGCCCCGATCACCGCAACCCCGATGCGGAATTGCTGGCCACTTGGCTTGCCGCGCGCCAGCAGGACCCGGCATATACGATCGGCCTGCTGCGCTGAGAGTTTTTTGGGCAATATAATTGCCAATTGGTCGCATCGATTGGATAAATCTTGCGCGCTGCGCGGCGGCCTGCTATGCCGCAGCGCAGCAACCAGAGGAGCGCAGCCATGTCCGAGACCAGTCCGAGCGGCACGATTTTCCTTGAGGATATGGAAATCGGCCTGAGCCGCAGCCTGACCAAGGAAATCACCGACCACGATATCGAGATGTTTGCCGAGGTCTCGACCGATCACAACCCGGTCCACCTCGACGACGCCTATGCCGAGGCCACGATGTTCAAGGGCCGGATCGCGCATGGCATGCTGTCGGCGGGGCTGATCTCGGCGCTGCTGGGCAACCAGTTGCCGGGCCATGGCACGGTCTATCTGGGCCAGACGCTGAAGTTCCTCGCGCCGGTGCGCCCGGGCGATATCGTCACCGCCAAGGTCACGGTCACCGCAATCGACGCCGCGCGCCGCCGTGTCACCCTTGAAACCACCTGCGCGGTGGGCGATACCACCGTCATCAAGGGCGAGGCCGTGGTTCTCGCGCCTTCGCGGAGCTGAGACGTCCGGCGACCTCGCCGGAAGGCGGGGTAGATGCAGCGTTACACCCATTGGCAGGGCTTGCCGCAAACGGCCCGTGGCGCCTCGGTCGCCATGGGCAATTTCGACGGCGTGCACCGCGGCCACCAATCGGTGCTGGCGGTGGCGCGCGGCTGGAACCATGGCGCGGCGCCCTTGGGCGTGGTGACCTTCGAGCCGCATCCGCGCGACTATTTCGCGCCTGACGCGCCGCCCTTCCGCCTGATGAACCCCGAGGCGCGGGCCAACCGGCTTGAGAAACTGGGTGTGACGCGGCTCTTCGAGCTGCCCTTCAACGCCGATCTGGCGGGCATGGAGGCCGAGGCCTTCGCCGCCGAGGTGCTGGCGGGGGGGCTCGGCGTTGCCCATGTCGCGGTGGGCGCCGATTTCCGTTTTGGCAAGGGCCGGACGGGCGGCGCGGACACGCTGATTGCCTTTGGCGCGCGCTATGGGTTCGAGGTCACCATCGCGCCGCTTCTGCAGGTCGAGGGGCTCGAAGTGTCCTCGACCGCGATTCGCGCAGCCCTGGCCGAGGGACGCCCGGGCGATGCGGCCGAGATGCTCGGCCACCTGCACCGCATCGAGGGCCCGGTGATCCATGGCGAGAAGCGCGGCCGCGAGCTGGGCTATCCCACCGCCAATATGTCGGTCGCGGGGCTGCACCTGCCGCGGCTTGGGGTCTATGCGGTCAAGGTCGATGTGCTCACGGGGCCGCAGGCGGGCAGCTACATGGGCGCCGCAAGCCTTGGCGTGCGCCCGATGTTTGGCGATAATGCGCCCAACCTCGAAACCTATCTCTTTGATTTTTCGGGTGATCTCTATGGTCAGCACCTGTCGGTGGCGCTGGTCGAGTATCTCCGCCCCGAGCTGAAATTCGACGGCCTGCCCGCGCTGTTGGCGCAGATGGCCGAGGATTGCGCGCAGGCCCGGGCGATCCTGACCGCCTGAGCCCTTTCCAAATTCACCATATCGTCTAGGCTTCGCCCATGAGCACCCTGCGCCCCGAATTCTGGACCTTGCCGCTGGCCAAGCTGACCCCCGCGGAATGGGAGGCGCTCTGCGACGGCTGCGGCAAATGCTGCCTGAACAAGCTGGAATACGAGGATACGGGCGAGCTCGAATTCACCCGCGTCGCCTGTCGTCTGCTCGATGGCGAGACCTGCCGCTGCATGTCCTATGACAACCGCCATCAATTCGTGCCTGAATGCGTGCGCCTGACGCCGAAGTCGATCAAGGAGATCGCCTATTGGATGCCGCGCAGCTGCGCCTATCGCCTGCGCCACGAGGGCAAGCCGCTGGAGCCATGGCATTATCTGATCTCGGGCTCGCCCGAGACGATCCACGAGGCCGGGCAATCGGTGCGCGGCTGGACCGTGTCCGAGGGCACGATCCCCGAGGATGACTGGGACCAATATGTGATCGAGGATCTGGGATGAATTTCGCCTCTGACAATACCGCCGGGGTCGCGCCGCAGGTGCTCGAGGCGCTGGTGGCGGCGAATGCGGGCCATGCGCCCTCCTATGGTGCCGATCCGCTGACCCTCGCCGTGCGCGACCGGATCCGCGAGATCTTCGAGGCGCCCTCGGCCGCGGTCTATCTGGTGGGCACGGGCACCGCGGCCAATGCGCTGGCCTGCGGCCTGCTGACCGAGCCCTGGGGCACGGTCTTTTGCCACCGGAACGCCCATATCGAAGAGGATGAATGCGGCGCGCCCGAGTTCTATACTGGCGGCGCCAAGCTCACGCTGGTCGAGGGCGATCACGGCCGCATCGACCCCGCGGCGCTGGAACGCGCGATCCTCCATACCGGGCGCGGCGGTGTGCATAACGTGCAGCGCGGCATGGTTTCGCTGACCAATGTGACCGAAGCCGGCACCGTCTACACCCCCGAGGCGCTGCGCGAGCTGAGCGGGATCGCCCATAGTTGGGGCCTGCCGGTGCATCTCGATGGCGCGCGCTTTGCCAATGCGCTGGCCACGCTCGGCTGCACACCCGCCGAGGCCAGCTGGAAGGCGGGGGCCGATGTGCTCTGCCTTGGCGGCACCAAGAACGGCTGCATGGGCGTCGAGGCGGTGGTGATCTTCGATCCCGACCGCGGCTGGGAGTTCGAGCTGATGCGCAAGCGCGGCGGGCATCTCTTCTCGAAGCATCGCTTCCTTGCCGCGCAAATGCTGGTCTGGCTGGCGGGCGATCTGTGGCTCGATCTGGCGCGCCACGCCAATGCGATGGCCGCGCGGCTCTCGGCGGGCATCGCTGCCGTGCCGGGCGCCAGCCTCGTGCACCCGACCGAGGCCAATGCTGTCTTCGCGGCCCTCCCGCGCGCCGCGCATCAGCGCCTGCAGGACGCGGGCGCGCAATATCACCTGTGGCCCGGCGATCAGTCGATGAAGGGGCCCGCCGAAGAGC
The DNA here is from genome assembly GCA_014763785.1 of Sphingomonadales bacterium. GTDB lineage: Bacteria > Pseudomonadota > Alphaproteobacteria > Rhodobacterales > Rhodobacteraceae > Rhodobacter. The sequence continues at coordinate 7,015 of JACXUS010000063.1, forward strand.
CGCTCGCCGCGCGTCTGGTGTGCAGCTGGGCCACGACCGAGGCCGAGATCGACACCTTCCTCGGGCATCTGCAGGGCTGAGGGGGCAGGAGGGGCCAGCCCCTCTGGGCCTTCGGCCCATTCACCCCGGGATATTTTCGGCACTGTTGAGGAAAGCCCTCTCTCAACAGTGCTTAAATATCCCGGGGGGTCGGGGCACTGCCCCGACGGGCTGGCCCCCGGCGCCTGGCCGCCCTCAGCTGCGCTCGAGGTTCATCGCGATCAGCTCGCTGACTTGCCCGGCATGGGTCAGGGGCAGCATATGCCCCGCACCGGGCACGCAGGCCGTGCCCACATCCGGCAGCCGCGCCGCGATCGCCGCGCAGACGCGCGCCACGATCGGCGGGCTCGCATCGCCATGGATCAGCATCACCGGCGCCTCGATCCCCTCGAAGCCGCCCTCCCGCGCGATCCCGGCCGGGTCCTCGAAATTCGCGGGCGTCACATTGGCCACGATCGGCATTTGCGCCACGAACCGCGCGCGGTGGCGCTCGGGCAGCGCGTCCCAGTCCTGCCCCGCGCCCCAGTCGCGCACGAAGCGCCGCGCGGCCTCTTCGTGGTCGCCCGCGGCCAGCATCTGATCCAGATGGTCCTGATGCGGGCGCAGCGCGGCCCATTCCTCGCTGCCCTTGGCGGCGGCAAACAGCACCGGCTCGATCAGCGTGAGCGAGCGCACCGCCTGCGGCGCCCCCACCGCAATGCGCAGCGCGACCGAGGCGCCGAAGCTGTGCCCGATCAGATCGACGGGCCGGTCGATGAAACTGGCCGCGATCCGCGTCGCCAGCGTCTGATAGGCGCCGGGCTCGGCCCCTTCGGCCGACCAGTCGCCCGAGCGGCCATGCCCGGGCAGGTCGAAGGCGGTCGCCGAAATCACCTCGCCCAGCGGCCCGAGCGTGGGCCCCCACATTTCCGAGCTGCCCAGCATGCAGTGGATCGCCAGCGCGGGCCGGGGCCCTGTGCCGATCACCTGCGCATGGGTGGCCACGCCATAGCGCTCGTCCGGCATCACAGCGTGCCCAGATGCCGGTCGAGGAACTCGAGCCGGTCCTGGCCCCAGAACCGCTCATCGCTGTCGCGCACGATATAGAAGGGCGAGCCGAAAACGCCGCGCTCGATCGCCTCCCCGAGGTTCTTCTCATAGGCGACCGCCCCCGAAAACAGCCCCGTCGTCACCAGATTGCCATCGAAGCCATTGGCCTCCAGCGCCGCGCGGATCACCTCATCCTCGGCGATGTTGCGATCCTCGACCCAGACCGCGCGCAGGATCGACCGCACGAGGCCGCCGACATCGCCGCCGCCCCCCGACGCCGCCTCGGCCTGCGCCGCGATCACCGCGTAAGATGCCGGGGCCGGGTTCGGCGGATAGCCGGTGGGTTTCAGGGTCATCTCCATCCCCAGATGCGCGGCCCAGCGGGTCAGCTCCTGCGTGCGATAAAGCATCCGGTTGGGGTGCCGCGCGGCAGGCCGGGTGCCGCCGGTGCGATCAAAGAGCGCCATCAGGTCGATCGGCTTGTAGGTGATGCTCGCGCCATGTTTTTCGGCGATCCGCTCCAGCCGGTCGCCCGCAAGATAGGTCCAGGGGCTGAAGACCGAGAAAAAATAGTCGATATGTGCCATTCGGGGCTCTGCCTTTGCGCGTGAGGTTTGCGGGCAAGCTAGCCCGGTGCTAAGGCAGGCGCAATCTTGCGAATCCGCCGACCCTCCCCGGCTTGATGATAGGTGAAAAGATGCCCGCCATGACCGAACCCAAACTGATCGCCGGCAATGCCAACAGGCCGCTGGCGCAGGCCATCGCGCGGCGGATGTCGATGCATCGCGGCATGTCGGTGGGGCTCGTCGATGCGCGGGTCGAGCGCTTCAACGACCAAGAGATCTTCGTCGAGGTCTACGAGAACGTCCGCGGCGAGGATATGTATATCATCCAGCCGACCTCGAACCCGGCCAATGACAACCTGATGGAACTGTTGATCATGACCGATGCGCTCAAGCGCAGCTCGGCCGATCGCATCACCGCCGTGATCCCCTATTTCGGCTATGCCCGTCAGGACCGCCGTGCCAAGGCGCGGACGCCGATCTCGGCCAAGCTGGTCGCGAACCTGCTGACCGAGGCCGGGATCGACCGCGTCCTGACGCTCGATCTGCATGCCGCGCAGATCCAGGGCTTCTTCGATATTCCGGTGGACAACCTCTATGCCAGCCCGGTCTTTGCGCTCGACATCAAGCACCATTTCAAGGGCGCGATGGATGATCTGATGGTGGTCTCGCCCGACGTCGGCGGCGTGGCCCGCGCGCGCGAGCTTGCCAAGCGGATCGAGGCGCCGCTCTCGATCGTCGACAAGCGTCGCGAGAAGGCGGGCGAAGTGGCCGGCATGACCGTGATCGGCGATGTGAAGGGCAAGAAATGCATCATCGTCGATGACATGGTCGACACCGCCGGCACGCTGTGCAAGGCCGCGGACCTCTTGATGGAGCATGGCGCGACCGAGGTGCATGCCTATATTTCGCATGGCGTGCTGTCCGGCCCGGCGGTCGAGCGGGTCACCAATTCGGTGATGAAATCGCTGGTCATCACCGATTCGATCGAGCCGACCGAGGCGGTGAAGGCCTGCGCCAATATCCGCATCGTGCCGACCGCGCCGATGTTTGCGCAAGCCATCCTCAACACCTGGTCGGGCACCTCGGTCAGTTCGCTCTTCGAGACCGACACGCTGGTCCCGATCTATGAGGGGCTCTATTCGCAGGGCTAAGGGACGACCTAAAGCCACTTGCAAGGGCGCATCGGCCGCGCGAAGCATGGCCCATGCGCCTTTTTCTTTTGACCTGCCTCGTGATGATCACCTTTGCCGCGAATACGGTGCTGAACCGGATGGCGGTCGGCGTGGCCGGGCTCGATCCGGCGCTGGCGGGGGCGGTGCGGCTGGCGGCGGGGGCCGTGGTGCTTCTGGCGCTGACGCTGGGCTTGCGCGGGGGCGCGGCGCTGCGGCTTGCGCCCGGGGTGGCCGGGGCGGGGATGGCGAGCCTTTTTCTCTATATCCTCGGCTTCACGCTGGCCAATGAACGGATCGATGCCGGGATCGGCGCGCTGATCCTGTTTGGCACGGTGCAGATCACGATGTTCGCCGCGGGGCTCCTTTTTGGCGAGCGGCCGGGGCGCTGGCGGTGGATCGGCGCGGCGCTGGCCTTTGGCGGGCTCGTGATGCTGATGGCGCCGGGGGGCGCGGTGCGGGTCGACCCGCTGGGCGCAGGGCTGATGGCGTTGGGCGGGATCGGCTGGGGGCTCTATTCGCTCAACGGGCGCCGCGCGGGCGATGCGCTGGCGGCGACGGCGGTCAATTTCACGCTGGCGCTGATCCCGGCGGGGATCTGGCTTGCGCTGCGCGGGCCGTTGCCGGCGGTGAACTGGGGGATCTGGCCCGCGCTGCTGTCCGGCGCGGTGACCTCGGGGATGGGCTATGCGCTGTGGTATGCGGTGGTCCCGCGGCTCGCGCCGAGCGTGGCGGCGGTGGCCCAGCTTTCGGTGCCGGTGCTGGCCGCTTTGGGCGGCGCGGTTCTGCTGGCCGAGGTGCCGGGCCCGCGCTTCTGGATCGCGAGCGCCGTCGTTTTGGGCGGCATCGCGCTGTCCTTGCGCCGCGGCTAGGGGCGCTGCCCCTCTGGCCTGCGGCCATTCACCCCGGGATATTTCGGCACAGATGATCACAGGGCCGGGTTTTGCTCATCATCTGTGTTTAAATATCCCGGGGTCCGGGGCAGCGCCCCAGCGCTCACAGCACGCGGTTGACGTGGCCCATCTTGCGCCCGGGCTTGGCCTCGGCCTTGCCATAGAGGTGGATCTGCGTCTTCGGCTGGCGGGCCAGCGCGGGCACCTGCTCGACATCGGCGCCGATCAGGTTCAGCATCTCGACATCGGCATAGCGCGCGCCATCGCCCAAGGGCCAGCCCGCCACCGCGCGGATATGCTGCTCGAACTGGTCGACCGTGCAGCCCGCCTGCGTCCAGTGCCCCGAATTATGTACCCGCGGCGCGATCTCGTTGACCAGCAACCCGCCCGGCGTCACGAAAAGCTCAACCCCCAGCACGCCGACATAGTCGAGCGCATTCAATATCCGCGCCGCGATCAGCACCGCATCCGAGCGCAGGCCAGGCGCGATTCTGGCGGGCACGGTGGTCGTGTGCAGGATGCCATTGCGATGCACATTCTCGCCCGGGTCGAAACAGGCGACCGAGCCGTCGAGCCCGCGCGCCGCGATCACCGAGATTTCCAGCGAGAAATCGATGAACCCTTCCAGCACGGCCGTGGCCCCGCCCATCGCCGCCAGCGCCGCGGGGGCGTCTGCGGGCGCCATGATCCGCGCCTGCCCCTTGCCGTCATAGCCAAGCCGCGTGGTCTTCAGCACGCCCGGCGTGCCGATTTTCGCAATCGCCGCCTCGAGGCTCGCGGCATCGGTGACCTCGGCCCAAGGGGCCGTGGCCAGACCGATCTCGTTGAGGAAGCTCTTCTCCAGAATCCGGTCCTGGCTCACCGCCAGCGCGCGGCGCCCCGGCCGGATCGGCCGCAGGCTTTCCAGAAGGTCCAGCGCCGAGGTCGGGATGTTCTCGAATTCATAGGTGATCACATCCACACCTTCGGCAAAGGCGCGCAGCGCGGCCTCGTCCTCATAGGGGGCGGTGATCACTTTTTCGGCCACATGGCCCGCGGGCGGCGCGGCGCCGGGCTCGAAAATATGACTTTTCAAACCAAGACGGCTGGCCGCGACCGACAGCATCCGGCCGAGCTGGCCGCCGCCGAGAATGCCGATGGTCGAACCGGGGGGCAGCATGTCACTCATCAACCGGCTCCTCCGGGATCGAGGCCGAGAGCGCCTCGCGCCAGGCATCCAGCCGTTCGGCCAGCGCCGGATCGCTGATCGCCAAAATCCCCGCCGCCATCAGCCCGGCATTGGCCGCACCTGCAGCGCCAATCGCCATGGTGGCGACCGGAAAACCCTTCGGCATCTGCACGATCGAATAGAGGCTGTCGACGCCCGACAGGGCGCGCGTCTGCACCGGCACGCCAATGACCGGCACCCGGGTCTTCGAGGCCATCATCCCCGGCAGATGCGCAGCCCCGCCCGCGCCCGCGATGATCACATTGAGGCCCCGCTCGACCGCGGTCTTGCCATAGGACCAGAGCCGGTCGGGCGTGCGATGGGCCGAGACGATCTTCGTCTCATAGGCGATGCCGAGGTCGTCCAGAACCAGAGCCGCTTCCTTCATGGTCGCCCAGTCCGACTGGCTGCCCATGATGATTCCCACTTTCACGCCCATTTTTGCCCCTCTGCCGTGGAGCGCGCACTATAGGCGCGCGGGCCGTGCGGGCAAGGGGGCAAGGG
>JACXUS010000315.1 GCA_014763785.1 Sphingomonadales bacterium
GCCTGGGCCAGGGCCGCGTCGCGGACGCGGTTCTCGATCTCGCGCCGTTCGGTGTTCAGCTGGTCCAGCCGGTCGGCCAGGGCACGGGCCTCGTCCGGGTCGGTGGTGGCCAGAAGCCGCGCACCCAGATCGGCCTGCCCGATCCGGCCGCCGGCGTTGACGCGCGGGCCCAGAAGGAAGCCCAGGTGATAGGCGTTCGGCGCCTGATCCATCCGCGCCACATCGGCCAGCGCCACCAGCCCCGGCCGGGCCCGGTGCGCCATGACCCGCAGCCCCTGGCGGACCAGCGCGCGGTTCACACCGATCAGTGGTGCCACGTCGGCCACGGTGGACAGCGCCACCAGGTCCAGCATCGCCATCAGGTCGGGCCCGGTGTCGCCATCGGCGCGCAGGCGGCGGTTCGCCTCGACCAGCAGCAGGAACACCACCGCGGCGGCGCAGAGATGGCCCAGCCCGCCATCCTCATCCTGGCGGTTGGGGTTCACCACGGCCAGCGCGGGGGGCAGCGTTTCGCCGCCCAGGTGGTGATCGAGCACCACCACATCGGCCCCCTTGGCCGCCGCGATGGGTTCGTGGCTCAGCGTGCCGCAGTCGACGCAGACGATCAGGTCGTGATCGCGGGCCAGCGCCGCCAGCGCGTCTTCGGGCCAGGCTGCGGCCTCGGGGCAATGCGCGCGCCAAAGCGCCGCGCGGGTCGCGGCATCGGGCGGATCGAGGCGCATCACCAGATCGCAGCCCGCCGCTTCGGGGCTGTCGGGCAGCGCGACAAAACTCAGCGGGAAGGGCGCCAGATCGGCGGGCAGGGCGGGCGGCGCCGCGCCGGTGATCATTGGGGCTGCATGGCTCAGCCAGCCGTGGCGATGGCCTAGGATCAGCGCCTCGAGCCGGTCCTCGGGCGCGATCCGGCCGAGATCGAGCGCGAAGGCCGACAGGCCCAGCGCCCCGGCCAGCGCGGCGGCCGCGCTCTTGCGCCCCGAGCCCGGGCCGCCCGCCAGCCCGATCTGCACCGGCGCCCCGCGGGCGATCAGCGCGCGGGCCTCGGCCAGCACGTCGGTCATCTGCCAATGCGGCAGCGGCGCGGGCGCCCGAAGCGGCCAGAGCGCGCCCAAAAGCTCGGGCGGCGGGCCGGCGCGCCCCATGACCCAGGCCCAGAGCCCCTCATCGAGCACGAGCCGCGCGGGCCCCGCCCCCTGCGCCACGCGGTGCAGCAGGCGCCAGCGCGCAAAGGGCCCCTCGGCGCGCCAGGCATCCGCGGCGCGGTCGAGAAAGAGCCGCGCGGCCAGTGCCTCGGTCGGATAATCGGCGCCCGCACCCGGCGCCACATGCGCCAGAAGCGGCCCGAGGCCCGGATCGGCGCGGAAGGCCAGCGCCAGATAGAGGCAGGCCCAATCCTCGGGCGCGGGGCGGAAGACCTCGGCCAGCCGGGCGAAGGGCGCGGGCGGGTCGGTTTCCAGCGCAGCTTCCAGCGCCGCAAGCCGCGCGGCCAAGGGCGCGGCGGCGGGGTCGGTCGCCCGCCATTCCGCCTCGGCCGCGGCGGTGTCGGGCGGATCGCTGAGCGCGGCGAGCGGGTCGGGGCCCGCGGCGGGCGCCTCCCAAAGCCGGGCAAGGAAGCCCGCGCGCAAAGCCGCCGCCAGCCGCACCCGCGTAACTGCCAGATCGGGCGCCAGATCGGGGGCAGCAAGCGGCGGAGCCCCAGTGGCGTGGGTTTGGGCGCGGGTCTGGGCGTGCGGCTGGCTCATGGCAGGCGCACCCAGTTCGGCGGGCTCTCGGCGCCGCGGATATGCAGCCGCAAGGGCTGATCGGTGCCCGCGGGCAGGCTCGCGGGGGGCGCAAGCTCGATCCGGCTGGGCGAGGCGATCTGGAACTGGCCCGGGCCCGGCGCGCCCGCGACGCGGCTCAGCGGCACCGGGCCCAGCCGCAGCTCGACATCGGCCGGATCGAGCCCGGGGGCGGCGAAGACCGCGCCCTCGATCCGCAGCCGCCCGCCCGGTTGCGGGGTGATCGCGGTGATCGCCGGGGCGATCTGGATCACCGTCGTGTTCGAGGTGGCGCTGACCGCCCGGCCGTCGATCTCGCGCGCTGTGCGGACCTGCAGCATATAGGCGCCGGGCAGGAGGGGCGCGCCCGCGATCGTCTCGGCCGCGCGCGCGGTGATCCGGTTCGGCTGCGCCTGCACCGCCCAAAGGTCATCCAGCACGCGCGGCGCCGGATCGCCGGTCCCGCGCAAGGCCAGATCGACCGCCACGCCGGTGAAATTCGCCCCCGTCACATGGAAAAGCCCGCCATAGGGCACCGAGGCCGGGCTGACCGTGATCCGCTGCGCAAGCCCGCCGGGCAGGGTGAAGGCGATCTCGGCCTCGGTCCCGGTCACCATCGGCGCGCCCATCGGAAAGGCCGAGGCCGCGTAGGAATAGACCCGGGCCGCGCGCGTGGTGACTGCCTCGGGTTCGAGCACCACGGCCGAGACGGTGTAATAGGCCGAAAGCCTGAGCGCGCTGGCCCCGGCGGTCCAGTAATTGACCGCCTGGGCGGGCTCCATCTGCACCATCACCGGATGGAAGCGGTTGCCCGCGCCATCGAGCCCCAGAAGCGCGAAGATCGGCGTGCCCCCGGCCTGTGTGCGGTCGTTCAGCTCGCCCGCATCGCGCAGGGTCTTGATCGCAAGGCCAAAGAGCAGTTGCGCCTGATGCATCTCGGTATCCGAGGTGCTGCCCGGCGTGACCGAGAGCTGATAATGCAGATCGAGCACCATCGGCGTGAAGCGCTGCGCCGAGGAGCCGGCATCGGGCGGCGGGCTGCTGCGGTGCTGGCCCGGCTCGGTGACGTGGTAAAGATAGAGCGAGACCCCCGCGCCCGGCATCTGATCGGGCGGGGTGGGCGCCACGGTCGGGCGGCCGCGCGGCGCCCAGGCGGGCGAGACCTCGATGCTGCGGGCGAGGAATTCCGAAAGCGCGCGGGTGACAAGTGACAGATCAAGAAGCGCCATCGCCTATCCTCGTCCCAGACCCGAGCCCGAACCCGCGCGCGCCCCGCTTCCGCCGCCCGCACTGCCGCGCGCATGCGGCCGCCGCGGCGGGCGCGCGGGCTGCGCCTTTGCAGCGGGGGCGGGGGGTTCGATCTCGATCTCGAGGCGGCCGATCTCGACCAGC
>JACXUS010000316.1 GCA_014763785.1 Sphingomonadales bacterium
GGGGGATCGTGCATGCGCTGACGACCGCCTTTGGACTTGGCGCGCTGGTCGCGGCGCATCCGGGCATTCTGGACGTCATCCGCTGGGCGGGGGCGGGCTATCTGATTTATATTGCAGTCAAAAGCTGGAACGCCCCCGCGGTGCAGGCCGATGCGCGGGGCGGCGCGCGCAGCCCGGCCCAGGCCTTTCGCCGCGGCTTTCTGACCAATGTGATGAACCCCAAGGTGATGCTCTTCATGCTGGCCTATCTGCCGCAATTCACCGATCCGGCGATCGGCCCGATCTGGCAACAGATCCTGATCCTCGGCGGCATCGTTCTGTGCACCGGGGCGATCATCACCATGAGCTATGGCACCACGGCGGGCTGGCTCGGCGCGCGGCTGGCGGCGCGGATGCGGGTGCTGAACCGGGCGGCGGCGGTGCTCTTTGGCGGGCTCGCCGCAAAACTCGTGCTGGATTGACTTGATTTCCGCCCGCCCCCGCTCCATCCCCGCGCCATGAGCGATTACAGCTATTCCCCGCCGCCCGATCCGCCGCGCATCCTGCATGCCGATCACGAGATCCTCGTGGTCGACAAGCATGAGGGCCTGCTGTCGGTGCCGGGCAAGGGGCCGGACAAGGCCGATTGCCTGATCGGGCGGCTGCGCGGCGCCTATCCGCAGGTGCTGCTGGTGCACCGTCTCGATACCGACACATCGGGGGTCATGGTCTTCGCGCTGACGCCCCATGCGCAGCGCCACCTTGGCCTGCAATTCGAGCATCGCCAGACGAAAAAGACCTATCAGGCGCGGCTCTGGGGGCGGCTCGAGCCCGCCACGGGCCGGGTCGATCTGCCGCTGATCGTCGATTGGCCGAACCGTCCGCGTCAACATGTGAACCACGAGACCGGCAAGCCCGCGGTGACCGACTGGCGCGTGGTGCGCCATGAAAGCGATCCGGCGGGGGATACCACCCGCGTGCGCCTGATGCCGCTGACCGGGCGCAGCCATCAACTGCGGGTGCATATGCAGGCGCTGGGCCACCCGATCCTTGGCGATCCGCTCTATGCCGACGGGGCCGCGCGCGATTTTCCCCGGCTGATGCTGCATGCCGAAAGCCTGCGCCTGCGCCACCCCGACGGCGGCGCGCATATGACCTTCAGCGCGCCTTGTCCATTCTGAGCTGAGGGGCTCTGCCCCTCTTCGGCTGCGCCGAAATATCCCGGGGGCTTGGGGGCAGAGCCCCCAAACGTCTGTCGTCACGCCAGCCGGTTGGTTTTCGCGAGATACTGAGCCTGACTTTGCAACGCGGCGAGCCAGCCTTGCACCAGCTTCGGATCATGCGGCGCGGGGTGCACCCCGGCGGGGATGTCATGCGCAAGGATCGCCTCGACCGCCAGCGACAGCGGCCCCGACACCAGCCGCGCCATTGCCGAGCCACGCGCATCGCCCCGGGCATCCAGCACCCAGTCGCGGTGAAAGACCGCGCGCCCCGCAGCCCGCGCGACGAGCGAGACGGTCAGCACCACCCGGTCGGGCTCGTCCGGGGCATAGCCATTCTCGGCCCAAAGCCGCTGGGCCAGTTGTGACAGACGCGCCTCGGCGCCGGGGCTGTCGTCTTCAAGGGCCGCGAAAACCGGCGCCCAGGCCTCGGACCAGCCCAGCAGGCGGATCGTGCCGCGCACGAAATCCTCGATTTTCCACGCCGGGTCGAAACCGTAATCGGCCAGAAACCCGAGGCTGTCGCGGTTGGGATAGACCTCGAAGGTCTCGGGGCGGGGCAGGGGCGCGTCAAAGCGGCGGACCGCCTGCCAGGGATGCGCGACCCGCAGTTCCGAAAAATGCCGGATCGAGCGGGAGGGCGTTTTCAGCGCGCGCAGAACGCGCAGCGGCGACCACGAGAACTTGTAGCGAAAGGCGTTCGGCTCGGCCGGGATGCCGCCGCAATAGCTGTGGAAACTGAGCGTATTGGCCGGATCATAGGCGGCGCTGCGGCGATAATCGGCCACCAGATCATGCGCCATCAGATGATCGATCCCGGGATCGAGCCCGACCTCGGCCAGAACCGTCACCCCGGCCCCACGCGCCGCGCCATCCAGCGCGCGCAGCTCGGGCGAAAGATAAGACGAACAGGCAAAATGCGCGCCGTGATCCAGCGCGACCCGAGCTAGCCCCGGATGCAGATCGGGCGGCAGCATCGAGACCACCACATCGCCGCGCTGAATGGTCGAGGCCAGCGCCTCGAGACTATAGTCCGCGATCGGCGCCGCGCGCCCGGCCAGAAGCGCGCGGGCCTGATCGGGCTCGATCGTCCAGAGCGTCACGGCACGGCCCGCATCGATCAGGCGGCGCAGCCCGGGCCCGGAACTCAGCCCCGATCCGCACCAGTGAATTCGTGCCATTGGCCCTCCTCAGCGACCCAGACGCCGCTCGGTCAGATCATAGCCGCGGGCAAGCGCACGGCCGCGCCAGCGCTCGGCCGCCACCGCCGCCTCGCGCAGATTGGAAAACCAGTTCACCCGCGCGCCGCGGCGGCGACCCTGCCGCCCCCATTCCCGCAAGACGGTGTATTCGCTGAACAGATTATACGTTATTTCAACGCGGTAGAACGCGCGTGTCGGCGCGCGGTGCAGTAGCAGGCTGAGCATGGCAGTGCTGTCCCTTTTGATTTCGGGACAGGGAATCAGATGCCGCGGCCAAGTGCCAGCGGAAAATCACACCCAGCGGACATCGCCCAGAAAGATATAGCCCGCGCCGTAGATCGTCTTGATCAGGCGGGGATTTTTCGGGTCCTCGCCCAGCTTGGTGCGCAGCCGCGAGATCCGCACATCCATCGCCCGGTCGAAGCTCTCGCTGGCCACGCCGCCTAAGGATTCCTGCATCTGGGCGCGCGAGATCAGCCGGTTCGGCGCGTCCAGAAACAGCCGCAGCACCTCGCCCTCGGCATGGGAAAACGGCGTCTCGCGGCCCTCGGCATCGATCAGCACATAGCGGTCGAAGGCGGCCTGCCAGCCGGCGAATTGCGCGACCTGACCCGGGGGGGCGGCCTCGGGGCGGGGCTTGCGCAGGCGCGCGCGGATGCGGGCCACGACCTCGGCCGGGTCGAAGGGCTTGATGATATAGTCATCGGCGCCCAGTTCCAGCCCCGTCACCCGGTCCTGCAC
>JACXUS010000317.1 GCA_014763785.1 Sphingomonadales bacterium
TGAGGGCTCCGCGCCCGGCGCGCTTGCCCAACCCGAAACCGACCACTATCAAACCCAAGGACTCTCGTTATGAACGAGGGACGACCGGGGGGCAGGTCACCCGGTCAAACGTTTACAAGGCCCGAGGCGGCGGGTAAGACGGGCCCAAGCCCTGTCGGGCACAGGTGGCGAGGGCTGCATGACCGAAGTTTCCATCGTAATTCCGGCGCGCAACGAGGCGCCCAATATCGGCGCGCTGCTCGACGGGATCGAGGCGGCGCTGACGCCGGTCTGCGATTTCGAGATCATCGTTGTCGATGACGCCTCCGATGACGGGATGGCGGATGTGTTGGCCGCGCGCCGGGCGGTGTCGCCGCATCTGCGGGTGCTGCGCCATGACCGCGCGGGCGGGCAATCGGCGGGGGTGCATTCGGGCGTGCGCGCCGCGCGCGGCGCGATCATTGCGACGCTCGATGGCGACGGGCAGAACCCGCCCGAAGAGCTGCCGAAACTGATCGCGCCCCTGCGCGCGCCGGGCTCTGACGCGGTGGGCATCGTCGCCGGTCAGCGCGTCGGGCGGCAGGATACCTGGTCGAAGAAGACCGCGTCCAAGATGGCGAACTGGCTGCGGGTGCGGCTCTTGCATGACGGCACGCGCGATACCGGCTGCGGGCTCAAGGCATTCCGGCGCGAGGCCTTCCTCGAGCTGCCCTATTTCGATCATATGCACCGCTATCTGCCCGCGCTCTTCACGCGCGATGGCTGGGTCGTGGCGCATGTCGATGTGGCGCATAAGGCGCGCGGTGGCGGGCGGTCGCATTACTCGAACCTGCAGCGCGCGGCGGTGGGCGTGGCCGATCTGGCGGGCGTGGCCTGGCTGATGAAGCGGCGCAAGAAGGCGAAGCCCACCGAGATCGCGCCCGGCGCGGGGGAGTGAGCCGATGGATTGGCTGATGACCCTGCTGCATGTGGACAGCGCGACCGAGCTTATGTGGGTGATCTTCGGCCTGCTGGCGCAGGTGATGTTCACGATGCGCTTCCTGTTGCAATGGCTGGCCTCGGAACGCGCCAAGGATTCGGTGATGCCGGTCGCCTTCTGGTATTTCTCGCTCGCCGGGGGGCTGATGCTTTTCGCCTATGCGCTTTACCGCAAGGATCCGGTCTTCGTGCTGGGGCAGGGGCTCGGGGTCTTCATCTATATCCGCAACCTCTGGCTGATCCATGCCAACCGCCGCCGGGCCTGAGCGCGGCTGGCTGCGGCCCGTCGTCCTGCTGGTCGCGGCGGTCTGCGCGCTGCGGCTGGCGGCGCTGGCCTTCAACCGCACCGATGTCTTCGTCGATGAGGCGCAATATTGGCTTTGGGGCCAGCGGCTCGATCTGGGCTATTACTCGAAGCCGCCGCTGATCGGCTGGCTCCTGCGCGCGGTCAGCGAGATCGCGGGGGATGCGCCGTTCTGGCTGCGCGCGCCGGGGGTCTTGCTGCATGGGGCGACGGCGCTGGTGCTGGGCGCGCTGGCCGCGCGGCTGGCTGGCCGGGCGGCGGCGCTCTGGGCGGCAGGGCTTTACCTCAGCGCGCCCTTCGTCACCATGGGCGGGCTCTTCATCTCGACCGACACGGTGATGGCGCCGTTTTACGCGGGCGCGATCCTGATGTTCTGGCGCGCGGCCGAGACCCGGGGGACGGGCGCGGCGCTGGCGACCGGGGCGCTGGCGGGGCTGGCGTTTCTGGCGAAATATGCAGCGATCTATCTGATCCTCAGCGCGGGGCTGGTGGCGGCTCTGGTGCCTGTGCTGCGGCCGGGCTGGCGCGCGGCGGCGCTGATGCTGAGCGCTTTCGCGCTGGTGATCTCGCCCAATGTCGCGTGGAACCTCAGCCATCAGCTGGCGACCGTTTCGCATACCGCCGACAATATCGGCTGGGTCCGCGAGGGGGCGGGGCTTGGCCTTGGCTCGCTGGCGGAATTCCTTGGTGCGCAATTTCTGGTCTTCGGGCCGGTGGCGATGGCGGCGCTGATCTGGGGCTTTGTGCGGCCGCGGGGCGATCGGCTGGCGCTGATCCTGTTCGCGGCGCCGCCGCTGATCGCGGTCAGCGCGCAGGCGCTCTTGGGCAAGGCCTATGCCAATTGGGCGGTGGCGACCTATTTCGCGGGCACGGTGCTGGCGGTGCTGGTGCTGCCGCGGGCGGGGCGGATCGCGGCGGTGGCAGTGAATGCGGCGATTTCGCTGGCGATGATCGCGCTGACCGTCACGCTGCCCTGGCCTGAGATCAAGGGCGAGCCGCTCTTGCAGCGTCATACCGGCCGCGCCGATCTGAGCCAGCAGATCCTTGGCCTTGCGCTGGCCGAGGGCGTGCCGGTTCTGGCCGAGAACCGGGATATTCTCGCCGATCTCTTCTATACCGGGCGCGACCGGGGCGTGACGATCTATGCCCCGCGCCCCAGCGGCCGGGCGGCGAATTACTATGAAGAGAGCTTCCCGCTTCCCGCCGATTTTACCGGCAAACTGCTTGTCATCCGCGCCGCGCCCCCCGAATGTGAGGGCGCGCCGGTGCCGCCCGCGGCGATCTTCACCAAGCGCGGCACCTGGGCGAAGAAGGGGGCGGGCCTGACCCCCTATGTGCTGGATGCGGAGTGCCTGGATGCCGCCGATTGATTATCAGATGACGGGGCGCTGGCTGCTGGCCGGATGGCTGGCGGCGGTGATGCTGTTTGTCGGCGCGCCCTCGGTCGATCTGACGATTTCGGGGCTGTTCTGGCGCGCCGATGCGGGCTTCACCGTGGTCGGCAATCCGTTCTGGGAATTCCTGCGCCAGAGAATTTGGGATGTCGCGATCCTGATCTTTCTGTTTTCGATCTTTGCCACATGGCGTTCGGCGCAGCGGGCCCGGCCGGTGCTGGGCCTGCGCGCGCGGGTCTGGGGCTATATCGTCGCGCTGTTTCTGCTGGCGCCGCTCCTTCTGGTGAACGGTATCCTCAAGGCGCAGTCGGGCCGCGCGCGCCCCGCCTATGTGCAGGAGTTCGGCGGCGAGCGGCTCTTCACCCCGGCCGGACAGATCGCCGATCAATGCGCCTCGAATTGCTCCTTCGTCTCGGGCGAGGTGTCGGCGACGGTGGTTCTGGGCGTGGTGCTCTGGCTGGTGGCGGGGCTCTGGCGGGGGCGG
>JACXUS010000064.1 GCA_014763785.1 Sphingomonadales bacterium
GCCTTCTTGCGGCTGCGGGTGCGGCGCGGTTTGGGCGCCTCTTCCGCCACCGGCTCGGCAGCAACCTCACCCTCGACCGGATCGGCCACAGCGGCCAGCTCAGCCGCCGCCGCGGCGCGCGCGGCGTCCTCGGCCTCGTCCTCGCCCTCTTCGGCGCCGGACTCATCCTCCGAGCCGTCCTCGTCGCCCGCGGCGTCATCGCCCGCGGCCTCGGCACCCTCGGCCCCGGAGCCGTTCTTCTTCCGGCGCCGGCGGCGACGCTTCTTTTTCTTCGGCTGATCGTCGCCCTCGACGGCCTCTGCCCCCTCGGTCACGGCCTCCGACACCGCCTCGACCTCTTCGGCCTCCTCGATCTCATCTTCCTCGACCAGATCGGCTTCATCGATCTCGGCCATCAGCTCGGCATTGGCCGAGACGATGGGCGCATGAACCTCGGGCACGAAGCGCGTCGCGGTCTTGAATTTCTCGATCGAGAAATCCGGGCTGACCAGATCGGGGGCCGCTTCCAGACGCACGGCCATGCCGTAACGCGCCTCGATCCCGGCGATATGCTCGCGCTTGGCGTTCATCAGATAGTTGGCGACCGCCACCGGGCAGCGCACGAGAACCTCGCGCGACCGCTTGCGGGTGCCCTCTTCCTCGATCGCGCGCAGCACCTGCAGCGCCAGGCTGTCATCCGAGCGGATGAGCCCCGTGCCATGGCAATGCGGGCAGGGCTGGGTGGTCGATTCGATCATGCCGGGGCGCAGGCGCTGGCGGCTCATCTCCATCAGGCCGAAGCCCGAGATGCGGCCAACCTGGATCCGCGCGCGGTCGGTTTTCAGCTTTTCCTTCAGGCGCTTCTCGACTGCGGCATTGTTGCGCCGCTCTTCCATGTCGATGAAGTCGATGACGATCAGCCCCGCAAGGTCGCGCAGCCGCAGCTGACGCGCCACCTCATCGGCGGCCTCGAGGTTGGTCTTGAGCGCGGTCTCCTCGATCGAGCCTTCTTTCGTGGCCCGGCCCGAGTTCACGTCGATCGCAACCAGCGCCTCGGTCACACCGATGACGATATAGCCACCCGATTTCAGCTGCACGACCGGGTTGAACATCGAGGCCAGATAGCTCTCGACTTGGAAGCGCGCGAACAGCGGCAGCTGCTCGCGGTAATGCACGACCTGCTTGGCATGGGTCGGCATGATCATCCGCATGAAATCCTTGGCCGCGCGATAGCCCCGCTCGCCCTCGACCAGAACCTCGTCGATGTCCTTCGAGTAAAGATCGCGGATCGTGCGCTTGATCAGATCGCCTTCCTCGTAGATCGGGGCCGGGGCGATGGATTTCAGCGTCAGCTCGCGGATCTGTTCCCAGAGCCGCATGAGGTATTCATAGTCGCGGCGGATCTCGGTCTTGGTGCGCTGGCTGCCCGCGGTGCGGATGATCAGCCCGGCGCCCTGCGGCACCTCCATCTCGGACGCGATTTCCTTCAGCTTCTTGCGGTCGGCGGCATTGGTGATCTTGCGGCTGATACCGCCACCGCGCGCGGTGTTGGGCATCAAGACGCAATAGCGGCCCGCGAGCGAGAGATAGGTGGTGAGTGCCGCGCCCTTGTTGCCGCGCTCTTCCTTGACGACCTGCACCAGCATGATCTGGCGCACCTTGATCACTTCCTGGATCTTGTAGCGGCGCGCGCGCGGCTTGCGGGGGGCCGAGATTTCCTCGTGCACATCCTCTTCGGCGACCGATTCGATCTCGTCATCGACGGGGTGATCGTGGTGGTCGTGATCGTGGTGATCGGCGCTGTCGTCCTCGGCCTCATCGGCGTCGGCCTCGGTCGCCTCGGCGCTCAAAGGGGTTTCGGTCTCGGGGGCATCAACCACGCCCTCGGCCGCACCTTCGCCCGCGGTGACAACCGGCTCGGCGGCGGCCTCTTCGGCCGCACCCGCTTCGCCCGCACCCTCTTCACTCAGGCCTTCGGGATCGACGACGCCCATGCCCGGAATATCTTCCGAACGCACAACCGCATCATCCTGCGCGGCCTTCTCGGCCTTGGCGCCCCCGCGGCGCGACCGCGAGCGGCGCGATTTCGGGCGGTTTTCCTCGGCCTCTTCGGCCTCGGCGGCCAGCCGCTCTTCCTCGATCAGCGCCTGACGGTCGGCGACCGGAATCTGATAGTAATCGGGGTGAATCTCGGCGAAGGCGAGGAACCCGTGGCGATTGCCGCCGTAATCGACAAAAGCGGCCTGGAGCGAAGGCTCCACCCGCGTCACTTTTGCCAGATAAATGTTCCCGGCCAGCTGCCGTTTGTTGATGGTTTCAAAGTCGAACTCTTCGACCTTGTTGCCGTCCACCACCACAACGCGGGTCTCTTCCGCGTGGGTGGCATCGATAAGCATCTTCTTTGCCATTAATCCTGTTTCCACATGCGCGCGGCCGCCGGACCCCGGGGGGTGCGGCGGTGGCGGCATGGTTTGTCGTTGAGGCGCTGCGCGTCGGAAGGACAGTTGCGGCAGGGACCCAGGCGGCACCGAACGGTGCGCCCTCTTCGTCCCAAACCCTGCCTGCTCGCGTCATCGCGGTTCTTCCCAAGTGCGGGCGGACCCGTCACCCTATTGAAAACCTTCGGGATTTCTCCAACCTCGAAGGCATGACTGCGGCCTTGCGGCCAATCGGTTGACCCGGACCCGACCCGCCATCGCGGGACCTCATGGGGCCGGAAATCAGCGAATTCCGGGGCAGTGTCGCCTGCGCGTCCCTCTGCCGAGATGAAAGTGACAATAGCCGGGGCCGGGGCGCAAAGACAATCGGTTTTTCCACAGCCCCTGCGCATGGGCCCCGGAGGAGCCCCCCGCGACCGGCCGCAGAAGCGCTTTGCGCGCCAGATCCCCGCCCTCTGTCACCGGAGGATCTTGGCAAAGAAGGGTTAACGAAACCTTGAGAGCACTCGCCAAAGCGCGGCGCGGCGCGGCCCGACCCGGCGCCCGCCAGACGGTCCCCAGCTCGCTCCGCTGCGCGCGCCCACCGGCCCGATCGCACAGGCGAGCGGCCGGGCAGAGGTGTTGCGGGCCGCAAGCGCCCCCGGCCCCCTCGACCGAAGGTCCCTATTGCCGCAAGAGCCGCGCCTCGGCCGCATCGGCCTGCGCCCAGGTCTCGATGCCTTGCACCAGCGCCGCCACCATCCGCTTGCGCCACTCCACATCCAAGAGCCGCTTGCGGTCGGCCTCGGACGAGAGATACCCCAGCTCGATCAGCACCGAGGGGAAATCCGGCGCCTTGAGCACGGCGAAATTCGCCCCCTGCACCGGATGCTTGTACATCTTGAGCCCGGCCTCCTTGATCGACCCCGCCAACACCTGACTGAGCCGCAGGCTGCGCGGCTGGGTCTCGGCGCGCGCCAGATCCATCAGCACCCCGGCGACCTCGTCGTCATGCCCGTCCAGATCGACCCCCGCCAGCAGATCGCCCCGGTCATGCCGCTCCGCCAGCTTGCGCGCCGCCTCATCCGAGGCAGCCGCGTCGAAATGATAGGCCGTGGCGCCCGTCGCCTGCCCCTCGGCCAAGGCATCGGCATGCAGCGAGATCATCGCATCCGCCCCCGCCGCACGGGCCACCGTCAGCCGGGTTTCCAGCGGCACGAAAATATCCTCGTCGCGGGTCATCCGCACCTCGATGCCCGCCCGGGTCAGCGCCTCCTTGAGCTCGCGCGCGAAGGTCAGCACCAGAACCGCCTCGGTATGCCCCTCCGCCTCGGCCCCCGGGTCGAGCCCGCCATGGCCGGGATCCAGAACGATGCGCAACGGCGCCGAGCCATCCTGCCGGCGATGCGCCGGTTCCAGCGCCGCGGGCTGCGGCAGATCCCAGAGCGCCGAAGCCGGCGCCCCCGCCTGCGCGGCAAAGGCCTCCGCCGGCACCGGAGCGAGCCGCAGCACGATCCGCGGCGCGGCATCGGTGATCTCGACCGCCTCGATCAGCGCGGCAGGCTCGGCCAGCTCGGCCACCATCCGCGACCAGCCGGGCCGGAAGCGGCCCCAGCGGATCTCGCCAAAAAGCCCGCCCGGATCGAAGGCCGCGGGGCTCGCGCCGGTGAAATCCAGCTCGCGGAAATCGGCCACCAGCCGCGACGGATCGTCCAGCAAATAGGCCCGGAACGGCACCGGCTGGCTCAGGCCCAGCGTCGCGACGATCTGCTCGCCCACAGGCTCGACGCCCGAG
Source organism: Sphingomonadales bacterium (assembly GCA_014763785.1). GTDB lineage: Bacteria > Pseudomonadota > Alphaproteobacteria > Rhodobacterales > Rhodobacteraceae > Rhodobacter. The sequence continues at coordinate 4,192 of JACXUS010000064.1, forward strand.
CGCCCGGGCTCGAGCCGCGCCAGCGCCGACAATTCGGTCCGCGCCCCCGCAACGGGGCCCGCAATTGCCCCCGCATCTGGCCCCTCGGCCCGCACCAGCACCGGCAAAGAGGCCGCGCAAAGGCTCAACACCACCAGAAGGAGGGCGAAAATACTCTGTCTCATGACTGCTCCCGGGGTCTTGGGCCCCTTTGGCCACAGTATAACCCGCCGCGCAGATCGGGGAAACACCCCTGCTTTTTCTTGGTCCAAATACTCAAGACCAATGGCCCCCGGCGCCACGGCAAGTCAGGGGCGGGTTGCGCCCGGCGCTTGCGCCGGGCGCCCCGGGGCGGGGCCGGTGCCGGGCGTTCTACGCCCGGCACCGGCCCCGCAATCCCTCACCCCCGTTTGGCCATGAAATCTGCCAGCCGCGCGAGCCCCTCGGCAATATCGGCGCTCGCCCGCGCATAGGAAAACCGCAGCGTGGTATGCCCGCGCGCCGGGTCGAAATCGAACCCCGGCGTCACCGCCACCCCGGCCTGATCCAGGATCTCGGCGGCAAAGGCGCGGCTGTCCCCGGTCAGATCGGACACATCGGCATAGATATAGAAGGCGCCATCGGGCGGCGCGATCTTCGTGAACCCGGCCTTCGGCAGCCTCTCGAGCATCATCCGCCGGTTCTCGGCATAGACCGCGCGATTGGCCTCGAGCTCGTCCACACAGTCGAGCGCCGCCAGCGCCGCGATCTGGCTCGCATGCGGCGGACAGATGAACATGTTCTGCGCCAGCCGCTCGATCGTGCGCAGATGATCCTCGGGCACCACCATCCAGCCCACCCGCCAGCCGGTCATCGAAAAATATTTCGAGAAGGAATTGATCACATAGGCCCGGTCCGAGATTTCCAGCGCGCTCACCGCCCGGCCCTCGTAATGCAGCCCGTGATAGATCTCGTCCGAAACAAAGGCGATGTCGCGCGCCTCGGCCTTGGCCATCAGCGCGGCAAGCTCGGGCCGCCCCAGCATCGTGCCCGACGGGTTGCCCGGCGAGGCGACGATCAGCCCCTGCACATCGGCCGGGATCTCGGAAGGGACTGGCTGATAGCGGTTCTCGGGCTTCGTCAGGATATCGACCGGCGTGACCGACATCGCGCGCAGGATCTGGCGGTAGCTCGGGTAGCCCGGCGCGCCAAGCGCCACCCGGTCGCCCGCATCGAAGAGCGCCGAAAACGCCAAGAGGAACGCCCCTGACGAGCCCGCCGTCACCACGACCCGCCCCGGATCGAGCTCAACCCCATACCAACGCTGATAGAGCGCCGCGATCCCCGCCCGCAGTTCGGGCAGGCCAAGCGCCACGGTATAGCCCATCGTCTCGGCCCCAAGCCGCGCCGCGAGCGCCGCCCGCGCGCCCGCCGGCGCCGGCGTCGAGGGCTGCCCCACCTCCATATGAATGATCCGCCGCCCCGCAGCCTCGGCGGCGCGCGCGGCCTCCATCACATCCATCACAATGAAGGGATCGACCTGCCCGCGGCTTGAGAAACGCATCTTTTGCCTCCATCCTTCGGCCCGATATTGCGCCTGAGCCCGGCCTAAGCATGCCGCGCGCCGGGGTCAATGCCCCGGCCCTGCCCCCGGCCCGCTTCGGGGCATCGGGTCGCAGCCCGGGGCAACGGCCTTGCGCCCGGCCCGGCTCTCGCCCAATGTCGCGCGCGAACCGCCCGGGGCGCCCGGGCTCGAACAGGACCCGATTGACCATGACCCTGACCCGCTCCCTCCTTGGCGCGCTGGCGCTGTCAAGCGCGCTGGCCGCCCCCGCGATGGCCTTCGACCTCTCGGCCATGTCCGAGGCCGAGAAAACCGCCTTCGGCGATGCGGTAAGAGACTATCTGATGCAGAACCCCGAGGTTCTGGTCGAGGCGATCAATGTCCTCGAGGAACGCCAGCAGGCCGCCGCCGCCGATAATGACAAGGTGCTGGTGCAGACCAATGCCAAGGAGCTGTTCGAGGACGGCCACAGCTGGGTCGGCGGTAACCCGGAGGGCGATGTGACCATCGTCGAATTCATGGATTACCGCTGCAGCTACTGCAAGAAGGCCTATCAGGAGGTCGCCCAGCTTCTCGAACAGGACGGCAACATCCGCTTCATCGTCAAGGAATTCCCGATCCTCGGGCAGGAATCGGATCTCTCTTCGCGTTTTGCCGTCGCCGTGCAGCAGATCGCGGGCGATGCCGCCTATGAGGAGATCCATGACGCGCTGATGGCCTTCCGCGGCGCGATCACGCTGGAAAGCCTGTCGCGGCTGGCCGCGGAACAGGGGCTTGATGCGGACCCGATCCTGAAGCGGATGAACGAGGAAGAGGTGACCGCGGTGCTGCGCGCCAATCACCAGCTCGCCGCGCGGATGGGCATCTCGGGCACCCCCGCCTTCGTGATCGGCGGCGAGATGCTGCGCGGCTATGCGCCGCTCGAGGCGATGCAGGAAATCGTGGCGGGTCAGCGCGGCTGATCCGCGCTCGCGCCTTGGGGCGGGCCGCGCAGGGGGGCTGCGAGCCCCCCTCTTCGTCTGCGACGAATTCACCCCCTCGGGATATTTCGACACTGTTGAGAGGCGGGCCGCAGAGCTGAGCACCCCCGCCCGGTGCCGGACGATTGGTTATCCTCAACAGTGCGGCAAATATCCCGAGGGGTGAGCGCCGCAGGCGCGAGGGGGCGAGCAGCCCCCTGCCCGGCCCGCCACGGGCGCCGCGCTATTCGGCGGCGTCGGCGGTGGCTTGCAGCTCGGCCGCGCGTTTCTCGACCAGTTCGACGATATGGTCGATCATCTGGTCATTGGTCATCTTGTGGCTTTGCTTGCCCGCCAGATAGACCATCCCCGCACCCGCGCCACCGCCGGTGAAGCCGATATCGGTCATCAGCGCCTCGCCCGGGCCGTTCACCACGCAGCCGATGATCGACAGGCTCATCGGTTGCTTGATGTGTTCGAGCCGTTTTTCCAGCGCCTCGACCGTCTTGATCACATCAAACCCCTGCCGTGCGCAGCTGGGGCAACTGATGATCTGCACGCCGCGGGTGCGCAGGCCGAGCGATTTCAGGATCTCGAAGCCCACTTTGACCTCTTCGACCGGATCGGCGCTCAGGCTCACCCGGATCGTGTCGCCGATGCCCATCCACAGAAGGTTGCCAAGGCCGATCGCCGATTTCACCGTGCCCGACATCAGCCCGCCCGCCTCGGTGATGCCCAGATGGATCGGCGCGTCAGTGGCCTCGGCCAGCTGCTGATAGGCGGCGGCGGCGAGGAACACGTCCGAGGCCTTCACCGAGATCTTGAATTCGTGAAAATCGTTCTCCTGCAGGATCTTGATGTGATCGAGACCCGACTCGACCATCGCATCCGGGCAGGGCTCGCCGTATTTTTCCAGCAGGTGTTTTTCCAGCGAACCGGCGTTCACCCCGATGCGGATCGAACAGCCGTGATCCTTGGCGGCGCGGATCACCTCGCGCACCCGGGCGGCATCGCCGATATTGCCCGGGTTGATCCGCAGACAGGCGGCGCCCGCCTCGGCCGCCTCAATGGCGCGTTTGTAGTGGAAATGGATATCGGCCACGATCGGCACCGGGCTTTCGCGGCAAATCTCGCGCAGCGCCCGCGTCGAGGCCTCGTCAGGGGTCGAGACCCGCACGATATCGGCGCCCACATCGGCCGCGCGGATCACCTGGTCGAGCGTCGCGCGCACGTCGCTTGTGTCGGTGTTGGTCATCGTCTGCACCGAGATCGGCGCATCGCCCCCCACCGGCACACGACCCACCATGATCTGGCGCGACTTGCGGCGGATGACATCGCGCCAGGGACGGATCGGATTGTGCGACATGGGGGCCTCCGGTTCGGGTGCCTCAGACATAGGTCAGCCGCTGCCCGAGGGCAACGGCTGTCAAACTGTCACGAAGGGCGGGTTATTGCCCGGCGGGCTCGACCGGCGCCATCGCGCCCGCATCGGCCACGGCGATCATCTTGGCCAGATCGCCATCGGCCTGCGGATTGGCCGCGGCGAATGTCTGCGACAGGGCATCGGGCGAGAGCAGGATATTCTTCTTCACCTCGCCGCGGGCACCGGCCGGGCCATGCGCGACGCCATTGACCGCGAAATAGATCGCGCCCGACTCGCCCGTGCGCAGCACCGGCGGCTCCTCAAGGCGCGGCAGGGCGAAGCGCTCGCCCGCATCCATCACCTTCTCGAACAGAACCGAGCCATCGGCCGCCGAGACGCGCACCCAGCTCGGGCGCACGGCGAGGATTTCAACCTCGGGGGCCTCGGCGCCCAGCGTGCGGACCATGGCCGGGCTTTGGGTCCCCAGCGCCTCGGCCACAGCCAGATCGGTCGCGGCCAGATCGGTCGCGGCCGCGGGCAGGCTGCCCGCAACCGGCGCGGGCTGCGGCTCGGAGCCCGGCAGACCGGCCAGAACCCCGGTGGCCCGCGGGTCGATCGCCGAGATCGGGCCGTCGCGCGCCACCAGAACCGGCGCATCGAGCGATTGCGGACGATAGAGCCGGTCCAGCGCCTCGGGCGCGGTCAGCTGCGGCAGCGCCTCTTCGGTTCCCGTGCTGTCGGCGGCGAAGCGATCAACGCCCGCCCCCGCCAGCGGATCGAACTCCGCCTGCACGCCCGGCGCCTGATCGACCGGGGCGACATGGACGCGCTGCACCTCTTGCAGGACCGACCAGCCGCCATAGCCGAGCCCGCTGACCAGCGCGGCCAGCACCATGACCGAGCCCACGGCGCGCGGCTCGATCTTCGACCAGAAGGCCTCGGGGCGCGGAATGAAGCTTGCATTCGGGTTGGCCAGCGCCTCGGCCACCTCGGTCGGGCGGCGCTGCGGCTTCGGGCCACCCGCCTCGGGCGACATGCCATGAACCGGGGTGAACCCGGCCTCGCGGCAAAATTTCTCAAAGGCCCAGTCGGGGTTCATGCCCAGATAGCGCGCATAGGACCGCACATAGCCCGCGATGAACGAGGGCGTCTCGAAAGCGGCCACGTCGCAGGCCTCGATCGCCGCGATATAGGCCGCCTTGATGCGCAATTCGCGCTGCACGTCCAGAAGGGATTTGGCAAGCGTGGCACGCTCGCCGCGCATCATATCCCCGAGCCGCAGTTCGAAATCGTCAAAGCCTTTCAGCTTGTCCGCGTCCTGCGTCGAAGGTTTGGCCCTCCGCCCGATCATCTGCCCGCTCTGCCCCAATTTGCCGAAGGTTGTCGATTCGGATTCGTTCCGAAATCCTTACCCAAGAATTAGCATAGCTCACGCGGACGTGCACCGCCCAATGCCGCTCAGGCGCTGGCCTCGGCACGATTCAGCGCACAACGCGCCCAAAGTGCGTCCATCGACCGCACCAGATGGTCGATTTCCTTGGGGTCATGCACCGGCGAGGGCGTGAAGCGCAGCCGCTCGGTGCCGCGCGGCACGGTGGGGAAGTTGATCGGCTGCACATAGATGCCGAATTCGGCCAGCAGCATGTCGGACAGCGCCTTGGTATGCACCGGATCGCCGATGACGACGGGCACGATGTGGCTGCCGTGGTCGATGATCGGCATGCCAAGCGCCTTGAGGCGCAGCTTCAGCGTCTTCGCATGCAGCTGCTGCTTTTCGCGCAGCGCCACACCGCCCGGCCCCTTCAGGAAGGCGATCGAGGCCGCCGCCCCCGCGGCAATCGCCGGCGGGATCGAGGTGGTGAAGATGAAGCCCGGCGCATAGGAGCGGATCGCATCGACCATCTTGGCGCTGGCCGCGATATAGCCGCCGAAGACGCCAAAGGCCTTGCCCAGCGTGCCGTTGAAAATGTCGATCCGGCCCATCTCGCCGATCTTCTCGGCGATCCCGGCGCCGCGGGGGCCATACATGCCGACCGCATGGACCTCGTCGAGATAGGTCAGCGCGTTGAATTCCTGCGCGATGTCGCAGATCTCGGTGATCGGGCCGAAATCGCCATCCATCGAATAGACCGATTCAAAGGCGATCAGCTTCGGCGCCGCCGGATCGTCGGCCGCGATCAACTCGCGCAGATGCGCGGTGTCATTGTGGCGGAAGATGCGCTTGGCGCCGCCATTGCGCTTGATCCCCTCGATCATCGAGGCGTGGTTCAGTTCATCGGAATAGATGATCAGCCCGGGGAACAGCTTGTGCAAAGTGCTCAGCGTCGCGTCATTGGCGATATAGGCCGAGGAGAAGACCAGCGCCTCTTCCTTGCCATGCAGATCGGCCAGCTCGGCCTCGAGCCGCTTGTGATAGGCCGTGGTGCCCGAGATGTTGCGCGTGCCGCCCGAGCCCGCGCCCACCGCATCGAGCGCCTCATGCATCGCGCTCAGCACCGCCGGATGCTGGCCCATGCCCAGATAATCGTTGCCGCACCAGACGGTGATATCCTGTTTGCCGCCATCCGGACGGTTCCAGACCGCTTTCGGGAAGGCGCCCTTCTCACGCTCGATATCAATGAAGGTGCGATAGCGCCCCTCATCATGCAGCCGCTGGAGGGCGAGATCGAGAGCGTGATCGTAGTTCATTGTCGTTTCCCTTGGCTTGGTTCGCTGGGTCGGGCGTAACGGCCCGAGACGTGCCCGGCCTTGATAAAGGTCAAATACGGGTTAGGGGAGCGTAAAAATGTCGCGGGGATGAATCAATTGCGACTTTCGGAATATGTTCTGCCGCCGGATCGCGCGCATAGCGGACCGGACCGGGCCCGCGCTGGACAGTGCCGCCCCGGGTGATAGGCTCGCCCCAAACAGGAGGCCCAAATGACGCTCGACGCCGTTCTTTCCCGTATTGATGACCAGATGCCGCAGGCGGTGGACCGCCTGATGGACCTGCTGCGCATCCCCTCGATCTCGACCGATCCGGCGTGGAAGGCGGACTGCGCCCGCGCCGCCGACTGGCTGGTTAATGAACTGAATTCGCTGGGGTTTACCGCCGAGGCGCGGCCCACCCCCGGCCATCCGATGGTGGTGGCGCGGCATGTGGGCCCGGGCCCGCATCTGCTGTTCTACGGGCACTATGACGTGCAGCCGGTCGATCCGCTCAGCCTCTGGACCCGCCCGCCCTTCGAGCCCGCAATCGAACAGACGCCCGCGGGCGAGGTGATCCGCGGCCGCGGCTCGTCCGATGACAAGGGCCAGCTGATGACCTTCCTCGAGGCCTGCCGCGCTTACAAAGACGTGAACGGCACGCTGCCCGGGAACCTGACGATCTTTTTCGAGGGCGAAGAGGAATCGGGTTCGCCCTCGCTCATTCCGTTCCTGCAGGCGCATCGCGACGAACTCAGCTGCGATCTGGCGCTGATTTGCGACACCTCGATGGTCTCGCCCGGAGTGCCCTCGATCGCAGGCCAGCTGCGCGGCATGCTCAAGGAGGAGTTCACCCTCAAGGGCCCCCGCATCGACCTGCATTCGGGCCATTACGGCGGCCCCGCGCTGAACCCCTTGCGCGAGATCTCGAAGCTGATCGCCAGCTTTCACGACGATCAGGGCCGCGTCGCGGTCGAGGGCTTCTATGAGGGCGTCTCCGAGGTGCCCGCGGAGCTGAAACGGCAATGGGACAGCTGCGGGTTTGATGAGGGCGAATACCTCGCCCATGCGGGCATGACCGTGGCCCATGGCGAGGCGGGCTATTCGGCGCTCGAACAGCAATGGGCGCGGCCCACGCTGGAAATCAACGGGCTCTGGGGCGGCTATCAGGGCGCGGGGTCGAAAACCGTGATCCCGGCCGAGGCGCATTGCAAGATCACCTGTCGCCTCGTCGGCGCGATGGACCCCGGCCATGTGCGCCGCGCGCTGCGCGCCCATGTCGAAGCGCGCCTGCCGGTCGATGCGTCGATCACCTGGGACAGCGATCTCGACGGTGCGCCTGCAGCGGTCATGGATACCTCGCGCCCCGAATTCGAGGCCGCGCGGCAAGCCCTCAGCGATGAGTGGAACCGCGAGGCGGTGATCGTCGGCATGGGCGGCTCGATCCCGATTGCCTATTATTTCAAGACGATGCTGGGGATGGATTCGATGCTCATCGGCTTTGCCAATGACGATGACGCGATCCACAGCCCGAACGAGAAATACGACATGAAGAGCTTCCACAAGGGCATCCGCAGCTGGGCCCGGGTGCTCGACCGGATCGCAAAAGACTGAGGGCGAAAGGGGGGCTGCGCGCCCCCCTGCCCGGCCGTCTCAGGCGCGCGGCTTGCGGCGGCGCGCG
>JACXUS010000318.1 GCA_014763785.1 Sphingomonadales bacterium
GCCCCGGCGCCCGGGCGCCGGGGCCGTCTCACCCCGTTCCCTCGTCCGGAGTTCCGCCGATGACGCCCCAACCGCCGCGCAAGGGCCATGCCCGCGCCGTCAACACGATTGAGGAAACCGCGATCGCCCTGATCCTCGGGATCATGACGCTGATCACCTTCGTCAATGTCGTGCTGCGCTATCTGTTCAACCATTCGATGATCTGGGGGCTCGAGGCGACGCTGATCCTGTTCGCCTGGCTCGTCCTCTTTGGCATGTCCTATGCGGTCAAGGTGACCGCGCATCTGGGCGTCGATGCGGTGATCGGCCTCTTTGGCCGCGGCCCGCGCCGGGTCCTTGCGCTGATCGCCGCGGCGCTTTGTCTGCTTTATGCGGTGCTGCTGCTGAAGGGCGCCTGGGATTACTTCGCGCCCTTTGCGGGGCTCGAGCAGACCGGCGGGCGCTGGTTCCCGACCGGCTTCATCAAGACCCGTGATCAGGCCTGGTATGAGACCGATTCGATCCCGATGTTCGACTGGCTGCGCTTCATCGAAGGGCCGATGAACGAAGGCGAGGCCTATGCCAAGCTGCCGCGCTTCATCCCCTATTTCATCCTGCCCTTTGGCGCGGCGCTGCTCTTGTTCCGGCTGGTGCAGGCCACGATCGAGATCGTCCAGGGCAAGCGCGAGGCGCTGATCGTCAGCCACGAGGCCGAAGAGGCCGTGGCCGAAGTCCGTCACATGAACGCCGGGGATTGATCCATGGAAACGCTGCTTCTTTTCGTCATGGTCGTCGGCTTCATGCTGGTCGGCGTGCCGATTGCGATCTCGCTGGGGCTCGCCTCGATCCTGTTCCTGCTGGTCAATTCCTCGACCTCGCTCGCCTCGATTGCGCAGACGCTCTATCAGGGGATGGAGGGGCATGCGACGCTGCTTGCCATTCCGTTCTTCATCCTCGCGTCCAGCTTCATGTCCACCGGGGGCGTGGCGAAACGGATCATCCGGTTCGCGATTGCCTGTGTGGGGCACCTGCCGGGGGGCCTTGCCATTGCCGGGGTGTTTGCCTGCATGCTCTTTGCCGCCCTTTCGGGCTCGAGCCCCGCGACCGTGGTGGCGATCGGCTCGATCGTGATCGCGGCGATGCGGCAGGTCGGCTATTCCAAGGATTTCGCGGCCGGGGTGATCTGTAACGCGGGCACGCTCGGCATCCTCATTCCGCCCTCGATCGTGATGGTGGTCTATGCCTCGGCGACCGATGTGTCGGTCGGGCGGATGTTTTTGGCGGGGGTCATCCCGGGGCTTCTGGCGGGGGTCATGCTGATGGCGGCGATCCTGATCATCGCGATCCGCAAGAACCTGCCGCGCGGCGAATGGCAGGGCTGGGGCGAGATCTGGGCAAGCTTCCGCGATGCCTTCTGGGGGCTGATGCTGATCGTGATCATCATGGTGGGTCTCTATGGCATCCCGGGGGTGACGGGCGGTATCTTCACGCCGACCGAGGCCGCCGCGGTGGCCGCCGTCTATGCCTTCTTCGTCGCGAATTTCATCTATCGCGACATGGGGCCGCTGGATGAGGGCGCGGTGAAGATCCCGCTGTGGAAGAAACCGCAGGCGCTGATCACCACCCTCGTTCATCCGGCGACGCGGGCGACGCTGTTCGAGGCGGGCAAGCTGACGATCACGCTGATGTTCATCATCGCCAACGCCCTGATCCTGAAGCACGTCCTGACCGACGAGCAGATCCCGCAGAAGATCACCGAGGCGCTTCTGGGCGCGGGGCTCGGCAAGATCATGTTCCTCGTGATCGTGAACGTGATCCTTCTGATCGGCGGGCAGTTCATGGAACCATCGGGGCTTATTCTGATCGTGGCGCCTCTGGTGTTCCCGATCGCCATCAGCCTTGGCGTCGATCCGATCCATCTGGGCATCATCATGGTGGTGAACATGGAGATCGGGATGATCACGCCGCCGGTGGGGCTGAACCTGTTCGTGACCTCGGGCGTGGCGGGGATGCCGATCATGCGGGTGGTGCGCGCGGCGCTGCCGTTCCTTGGTGTGCTCTTCGTCTTCCTGATCCTGATCACCTATGTGCCGTTCCTGAGCACATGGCTGCCGACCACGGTGATGGGGCCGGAGGTGATCGTGAAATAGCGCGGAGGGGGGCGCTGCCCCCCGGCTTCGCCTCCCCCCGGGATATTTGGAGCAAGATGAAAGGGGCCCCGTTTGCGCGAGGCCCCTTTGTGATTTCATCTTGCCCAAAATATCCCGGGGGAGTCTGCGTTAGCAGACGGGGGCAGGGCCCCCTTCCGCCCTCTCAGCCCGCGAGCGCCGCGATGATCGCGCCGAAATCGGCGGCCTTGAGCGAGGCGCCGCCCACCAGAGCGCCGTCGACGTTCGAAGTGGCGAAGATCTCCTTGGCATTGCCGGGCTTGACCGAGCCGCCATAGAGCAGCCGGAAGGCCGCGCCCTCGGCGCCGAACCGGGCCGCAAGCTCCGCGCGCAGGAAATCATGCACTTCTGCGATCTGTTCGAGCGTGGGCGTGCGCCCGGTGCCGATCGCCCAGACCGGCTCATAGGCGATGACGGTATTGGCGCCGGTCGCGGCATCGGGGGTCGACTCGGCGAGCTGGCGGCCGATCACCGCGAGCGTCTCGCCGGCATCGCGCTCGGCCTCGGTCTCACCCACACAGATCAGCGCGACCAGCCCCTCGGAGAGCGCGGCTTCCGCCTTGGCACGCACCATGGCGTTCGTCTCGGCATGATCGGCGCGGCGCTCGGAATGGCCAAGGATCACATGGCTCGCGCCCGCGTCCCGCAGCATCGCCGCCGAAATATCGCCGGTATGCGCGCCCGCGGCGGCCATATGACAATCCTGCCCGCCGACCGCGATCCGGCCCGCGGCACGCGCCGCCATCGCCGAAATCAGCGTCGCGGGCGGGCACAAAAGCACCTCGCAGCCCGGGGCGGGATGGGCGGCGATCAGCGCCTCGACCTCGGCGAGGCTCGCCGTCAGCCCGTTCATCTTCCAGTTTCCGGCCACCAGTTTTCTGCGCATCTTGTCCTCCGTCTTTCGCGCCAGATTAGGCGCTTGGGGCGGGGGCGCAAAGCCTCAATCGTCGGGTGCGGCAATGGTTGCGCTAACCCAATGG
>JACXUS010000319.1 GCA_014763785.1 Sphingomonadales bacterium
AAATTCACCGAAACGGCACAGTCAACAGGTCCGGAGAATATCGACCTCGAGAGACCACGTCCGGGCCTGCAGGCGCGGGCGACGGTTAACAGCCACACCTGCATAACCCGCGAAAACAACGGAAAAACCGGCCGCAGCCGGATCGGGAGAACGCTTTCGCGAGGGCAAGTGGCGGAGGGGATGGGCCTGACGTCAAACCTTCTCCAGTATAAGCCATTGTTTTTATTGTCATCCGCTATTGTCGATTTGAAGGCTGGCGAAGGTCTGCAACGGAGCTGACAGCCATGTCGGATTTCTGGAGCGATGTCCGCGGCGTCGGCGGCAAGCCATAAAGGCGCGCGAGACGTACCGGTTGAAGTGCCAGCGCAGCCGGACCAGTCCAAGTTGCGCCCTCGACGTCGATGGTCAGGACACGGCTGGCAAGCCGAGCGGCGTGGTCGGGTTCGTGGGTTGAGAGAATGAGCCCAAGGCCGTCGGCGGCGAGGTGTTCGAGGCGATCCATCAGGCGGTGGCGGTTGCCCCAGTCGAGCGAGGCGGCGGGCTCGTCCAGCACCATGAGCGGTGTTTCTTGCGCCAGAGCCCGCGCGATCAGGACCATCTGACGCTGGCCACCCGATAGCTCCGTCACCGGGCGCGCGGCCAGAGGACCGATTCCCATTCGATCGAGCGCCGCCTGTGCTGCGTCGTGGTCAGCGCTCGAGGGTCGCGCAAACGCCGCGAGGCGGGCCGTTCGGGCCATGAGCACCACATCGCGCGCAGTAAAGGCGAAGGGGGCATGGAGAGTCTGCGGGACAAGAGCCGCGGCGCGCGCGATCTCGATGCGCGACAGGCCTGCAAGGTCGCGGCCCGCCAAGCGGACTGTGCCAGCCAGCGCCGGGATCAGGCCGAGCAGCGTGCGAAACAGGGTCGTCTTGCCCGCACCATTCGGGCCGAGCAGAACCAGAACTTCGCCGGGCGCGACGCGCAGCGCGATGTCGGTGGCCAGCGCTCGGCCGCGATGGCCGATGGCCAAACCTGTCGCCTCGATCAGCGGCATCACGTCCATTCCCGCCGCCCCCGCGCCAGAAGCCAGACGAAGACCGGCGCCCCGATCAGCGCCGTCAGCACGCCAAGAGGCACCTCCATCAATGCCACCGACCGCGCGGCGGTGTCGACCAGCACCAGAAAGGTGGCCCCAAGGATCAGGCTCGCGGGCAGCAGACGGTCGAAGCGCGCGCCGACGAGGAAGCGCGCCATATGCGGCACCATCAACCCGATCCAGCCGATGACGCCCGAGATCGCGACGGCGGTCGCCGTGACCAGCGTCGCGCAGAGGATCACGATCAGCCGCAGCCGCCCCGTCTCGACCCCCAGCGCGCGGGCCTCGTCCTCGCCCATGGCCATGACGCCGATGCGCCAGGCGAGCGCGATCAGGGGCAGCACGCCGAGAAGGATCGGCAGAACCGCCAACATCAGGTCGGAGGGTTTGACCCCGGCGAGGCTGCCCAGAAGCCAGAAGGTGATGGCGGGAAGCTGCTGGTCGGGATCGGCCAGCACCTTGACGATTGAGATGCCCGCCGACGCGAGCGCCCCGAGCGCGATGCCGGTCAGCACCATGACCAGCACCTCGGCCTGTCCGCGCAAGATTGCCGCGACGCCGATCACCATGGCCACGGTCGCAAGCCCGCCCGCGAAGCCCATGAGCTGGATCACGATCACCGGCAGCGACATCAGGATGCCCAGCACCGCACCAAACCCCGCCCCGGCCGAAACGCCCAGAATGTCGGGCGAGACCAGGGGATTGCGAAAGATGGTCTGATAGGCCGCACCGGCGCCCGCCAGTGCCGCGCCGACCAACGCCGCCGCCAGCACCCGCGGCAGGCGGATGTTGAACAGGACCGTCGCGGCGGTGGAGGGCTCCGCCCCGCCCGCGATGCGGTCGCCGATCAGGCGCAGAATCTCGGCGGGCAGGATGGCGTAGGGACCGACCGCGGCGCCGACCATGAGCGCCGCCGCAAGACAGACGCCGAGCACGGGCAGCACGATCGCGTCGGGCAGGAGGCGGCGGGCCTCCGCCCGGTGGTCAGTTCCCGAGGAGGCTGTCAAGTGCCGCCTCGTCGGGTTCGACCTGCCAGAACAGCCGGTAGAAATCCCGCACCTCGCTGCGCAGGTCGCCCTCGACCTGATCGGGATAGAAGCTGTGCAGGAGCCACGACAGCCCGATCAGGCGGTTCACCGAGGGCGGCGCGTCGATCCAGCCGAAGGGGGCCGAAGGCGCGAGAAACACCCGACCCTCGGCCACCGCAGGCACGGCCTGCCAGTCGGCCAGATCCTTAACCCCGGCGGCGAAGTCCGGGTTGATGGTGATGATCGTGTCTGGCGCCCAGGCGATGACCTGTTCGAGCGAGGGGGTGACGAGCCCGCGCGTCTCGCCCACCACCACATTGGCGCCGCCGACACGTTCCACGATCTCGGCATTGATCGAGCCGCGCGCGGGCGCTTCCAGCCCCTCTGGCCCGCGGGCCAGATAGACCTGAGGGCGGGTGTCCTCGGGCACGTCCGCCAGCACTGCGTCAACCCGGGCGAGCGTCCCCTCGGCGTAAGCCGCCAATGCCTCGCCGCGTTCCGGCACGCCCAGAACCTCGGCCATCGCGCGGATCGCGGCGGGGGTGTTTTCGAAGCTGCCGTCGATCAGGATGTAGGGGATGCCGGTCTGCTCTGTCACGCGGTTGGCGAGGTCGATGTAGGTGGGGCTGACCGTGCCGAAATCGACGATCAGGTCCGGTTCAGCCGACAGCAGCACCTCGAGGTTCACGGTTCCGCCCTGGCCGGTCAGGCGGCCAAGCTCGGGCAGATCATGGGTGACCGGAAGCAGGAACGGCAAGTCGGACTCACGCGGGGCGCGCACCCAGCCGACCATCGTCTCGGGCGCCAGCGCATAGAGCAGCACCGAGGCCGGAGGCCCGGCTGCAAAGACCCGGGCAGGCGCGTCGGGGATGGTGACGGTCCGTCCCGTCGCATCCACGACCTCGCGGGCGCGGGCCTCCTGGACGAAGGCCAACGCCATGAGCACGGCGAGAAGCACGGGAAAGATCAGGTGCCGCAGGTGCAGCGGCTCTTCATGGGATGTGCAGCGTTTCATGAG
>JACXUS010000065.1 GCA_014763785.1 Sphingomonadales bacterium
GTCGACAAATACATGCAGCGTCCGACCGATGCGACCGTGGTCTTTTCGAAGACGGCGCATCAGTATCAATGCGAGGCGACGGTCCATCTGTCGACCGGCCTGACCGCTTCGGCCAAGGGGGCCGCGACCGAGATCTATGCCGCCTTCGAGGCTTGCCGCGAAAAGATGGACAAACAGCTGCGCCGCCACAAGCGCCGCCTGAAAGACCATCACAAGGAACGCGTGGTGCCGGTTGAATTCGGCGATGCGGGGCTGTATGTGCTCGCCGCGGAAGAGGACGAGTCGGCCGCCGAAGGCACCAGCCTTGCGCCCGTGATCGTCGCCGAGATGGAGACCAAGGTCCCCACCCTCTCGGTCGGCGAAGCGGTGATGCAGATGGAGCTGTCCGGGGCGCCCCTGCTCGTCTTCCGCAACGAGAAACATGGCGGGGTCAATGTCGTGCATCGCCGCGACGACGGCAATGTCGGCTGGATCGACCCGCGCAACAGCAAATGAGCGACCCGTCCGCGACGGGCGCGGAAAAAGGACAGATGGATCTTTCCTCACTGCTCAAGCCGGGGGCCGTCAAGGCCCTCGCGAATGTCACGAGCAAGAAGCGCCTGTTCCAGGATCTTGGTGATCTGGCGCATGCGGCCTATGGGCTGGATGCGCCGCAAACCGTGGACGCGCTGCAAGAGCGCGAAAGCCTTGGTCCGACCGGCGTCGGTCATGGCGTCGCCCTGCCGCATGCCCGGCTGCACGGGCTGACCAAGGTGGTCGGCGTCTTCCTGCGGCTGGAAAAGCCGCTGGATTTCGACGCGGTGGACCGGCTGCCGGTCGATCTGGTCTTCGCGCTCTTCGCGCCGAAGGATAGCGGGGTCGATCATCTCAAGGCACTGGCGCTGGTGTCGCGGACGATGCGGAACCCGGAAATCTGTGTGAAGCTGCGCGCCAATACCGATCCGGCGGCGCTGCATGCGGTGCTGACCGCAGCGCAAGGCGGGGTGCAGGCGGCCTGAGCCGCCCGCGCGCCGGCCCTCAGGCGCCCCAGGCGCCAAAGCCGAACTGCATGTAATCGCGCAGATAGGCGGCCTGCACGGCTTCTTCCAGCTCGCGCGACCAGACCTGATCCAGCGCGACCGGCGTCGGATCGGCCTGCGGGCCCTCAAAGGCTGGGGCCTCGACCCCGGCGGCCTGCGCCAGATAGGCCAGATCCTCGGCCAGACGGTCTTCGCGGGCCAGAAGATCGGGCGTTGCGATCTGCGCAAAGGCCGCCAGCGTCGCCGACTGGCTCGCCCAAAGCGCATGGACCGGCAGGCTTGTTTGGTTGTTCAGGTTCGATTTCAGCCAACCTGCAAAGGCGACCAGCCCTTCGGCATAGGCGTCCGCATCCGAGGGTTTCTTCGGGAAGGGCAGGCGATAGGTCTTGGCCAGCGTCTCGCGCAGCTCGGCGAAGACCGGCCAGCCGATCAGCGCGGCATAGGCCAGATGCACCCGCTTCACCGGATGGCGCAGCACCGCAAAGCTGCGATGCCCGGGGTGACGGCGCTTCCACTGCCGCAGGGTCTTCTGGCTGAAGCCATCCTCAAGCGGGCCGATCCGGTCCATCCAGGCGCGGATCGGCTGATCGAGCGCCGGGCGCAGCGGCATGTAAAGCAACCCGGCATCCTTGCACGCCACGAAGCCCGGCACATTCGCCCCGCGCCGCGGCTCGAAATTCGGCGTGCGCGACAGGTTGAAGCGATCCAGCCGCGCGAGAGAGGCCTCCATCTGCGGGAAATTCGCAACCTTCGCCTCGAGCGGTTCGGGGTTCTGCGGAACCAGACTGTCGGGCAGGGCGGAGAGCCGCGCCTCGACCCCGAGCCAGGCCGCCAGCCCGTTCAGCACGTCCAGATTCTGCGCATCCTCGTAATCAATATAGAAGGCGGTCTGGCCGCTGGTTTGCAGCGCATTCATCAGCAGGACCTGAAACCCCTGCAGCGCCGCCAGATGCTCTTCGAATTCCGCGGCATCGAAGTCCGCCTGCGCGGCCTTGCGGTGCTTGGCATCGCCCAGCTTCCATTGCCCGGTCGCGCGCGCGATCATCAGGCTGACATAGCTCTCGATCGGATTGCGGGTCAGCACGATCTTGGCGCATTTCGGATCGCGCACCATGGCCTCGAAGACGCGCGGGTCATGGGCGTGGAAATAGCGGCAGCCGTTCAGCCCGGGCGCGTTGCGGATCGCGCGCCATAGCACCATCGGATCGGCATCGCGGGCCTCTCGCGTGATGCCCAAAAGCTCGGTGCGCTTGGGATAGCCGATCAGCGCGGGGTTGAAGGCCTCGCCATGGCAGGTGACCCCCTCGAGCGCATTCACCGCCGCCTCGAGCAGGTTGGAGCCGGTGCGCATCTCGGCAAAGATCACGAAACTGTCGAATTTGGGCATCGGCTTACTTCACAAGATAGGGGCGCCCGCGGCGCGTCGTGGTCGGGCGGGGATCGTCCCCCACCGGGAAATCGCCCATCAGGCGCGGCTGCATCCCCTGATTGCGCAGGTTCTGCAGGAATTGGCCAAAGCCCGCCAGATCGACCATCTGCGGCGCCTCGGTCAGGCGGCGGGTGGCGCGCGGGCTGATCTCGTCGATCACGGTCTGCAACGGCTCCATCGGGTTTTCGATGAAATCCGCCATGTTCCAGATCCGCACCCGCGCCTTGACATAGATGGAGCGCAGAATGCCCAGCTGATCCATCTCGATCTGCTGCAGCCGCGCCGCATCGCGCCGGATCTCGGCGAAATTGCGGTTGGAATGGAAGAGCGGCACCGCCCAGGCGCCGGTGATCACCGAGATCTGCGCATTCGGGTCGGTCGCCGTGAACCAGTTCACCGCCTGATTGTCGCGCGGGCTGAACATGAAGCATTGCCGCTCGCCGCGGGCGTTCCAGATCAGATTGGTCAGAAACGACCGTGGGTTATAGTCGCGCAGCGCGGCGGCATCGGTCATGCAGCCGTTGAACATCGTCTCGCCACCGGCGAATTCGGCGCGCTCGGGGGCATAGAGGTGACCATGCACCCGCGCGCCGACATATTTCGACAGCCACCCTTCGAAATTCTCGAAGATGTCGGTGAAGCCCTGAAAGATCGAATAGGGCGCCGAGGTCTTGCCGTTCTCGCGGTCCTGCAGAGGAAAGCGGCTCTGCATGTAGAGGCCCGGGCGGCCCTTGGTGCGCCGCTCGACCGCCTTGGAAAAGAGCCGGTCGATCTTCCCGGGATTGGGCTCGGCGCAGGTTTCCTCGGCCGCGCGCGGGGCAAGGAAGGTCGCATAAAGCCGCTCGGCCTTGGGCCAGATCTTGCGCGCGACGAAGCAATCCGAGCGGCGGAGCAATTGCAGGTGGTCGTCGTAGAAGATATGCGGCTTGCCCTGATAGTCGAATTTCGCCAGCGTCAGCGAGCGGCTCTCGATCGAGGTGGCATAGAGCCGGGCCAGCGTCTGGAAATAGCTTTCGTCCGGGATCCAGACGCGCTTGAAATAGGTGTCATAGACCGGGCGCTCCGGGTCCTCGAGGATCGCGCTCAGCGTGCGCCGGGTCAGGCACCACCATTGGCTGCCCAGATGCGGCACAAGGCCATCGGGGATCTTGCGGCGAAAGCCGATGCGGCGCTGAAACTCGACATAGCGGTCGAACAGGCGGCGCTGTTTCTTCCAACTGAACGGAAAGCGTAGCGTGAAGCGCTCCATGTCGATGCCGCCGACGGTCCAGCCGACCTCGGTTGTCGTCACGCTTTCGATGAAATCGGTATAGGGCCGCGCGTCCAGATAGGCGGTCAGCTCGGGCAGCGGGCGCAGCGGCAGGCAGGAACCGGAGGCCAGATAGACGTGGCGCACCTCGGGGTGGCGTTTCAGCATCTGTTCCGAGCCCGCCTGAGCCGCCGCCACCAGAGAGAAGGTCCCCCATTCGCATTTGAACCGCTTCGAGAACGAGACATTATCCAGATCAGCCAGCGCGCGTTTCAGCCCGCCGAAGGCATCGGGGCCGACGCGGCGATCGACATGGATCACCACCGGCGCGCCGTTCTCGGCCCAATAGCGCGCGACCTGAGCCGCGCGGTCCAGCGCGGTATGGCACATCATGACGAAGCCGATGGTCATCCGCGCCGCCTCATGCCCAATTGCCCTTGGACATCAGCCCGAGAATTTCGAGCTGGCGCCAGTTGATGTATTTCTCCGAGAACTTGCACCACAGATCGGCCTGATCGGCGAGGTTTTCCGAATAGGCCCGATATTCGCGCGATCCGGCGTAATGCTGCTTGCGCTCCAGTTCTTCGGCGACCTTGTCGGTCAGCGGTGACAGGAACTTGGCGTGCAACAGGCAGCCCGAGGCCTTTTCCCCGCCCCAGTCGTCGAACACCCGGTTCAGACCCCGCGGCAGCAGCATATGCGTGGAGGAGGCATAGACATAGCTGCGGTGCCATTTCACCAGCGGGATCTTGTTGAGCGAGGGCGCCGCCTGCGGATTGTCGGCAAAGAACATCCGCGCGCGCGGGCCGCCCTGAATCCACAGGTTCTGGAAATACCAGTTGCGGTCGATGGTGTAGTTTCCCGCATCGAACCATTGCGCGATCTCGAACGGGTTCTGTCCGCGCAGATAGGGCACGGCGTCAATCGGGCCCTTGGGATACATGTCGAGCAGAAAGGCCGAGAAGGCGCGGACCTCATAGGTGTCGAGCCAGTCGGTCAGGGCCTCGAGCGGGCGCGTATCGCAGAACGGATAGACGAAGAATTCGTCCGGATCGAGGGTCAGCACCCAATGCCCGTGGCCATATTTGCGCAACAGCCAGTTGAGCCAGTCGACCCCGAATTTCGAGGCCTTGTAACTGGCCTTGGTGGTCCAGACCGAGCAATCCTCCTGCTCGGCGAGATACTCGCGCGAGCCGTCGTCGCTGTCATTGTCCACGAACAGGAAGTGTTTCACGCCCATCTCGCGGTAATAGCGCAGGAAATAGGGCAGGCGGATGTTCTCGTTGCGCTGGGTCGAGAAGACCAGCAGATCGGCGGGTCTGATCCGCGCGGTGCGGTCGGCCACGGGCGTCAGCTCGCGACGCTTGAGGAACGCGCGCAGCTGGCGGCGGCGTCGCTCCTTGCGCATCTTGTAGAGTTGTTTCAGACCCACGAGCCGCCCTTGCCCCTTTTTCGCGTGCGCTCTGTCCGGTTTGGCCGAAATAACTTGAGGCAGGGTTAACTGTCCCCCTCGGGGAAACTGCCTGCCATGATCTCTGTCCGCCCCGGCACATCGGCGCCGCCCATTTTCGGCTAGTATTAAGGCCTTGGCGGCTGCGCGACAATAACTGTCTCTGCCTAGGCAACGATAGCTCTAGCTTTGTGACCCGCGCGCCATCAGGCCGAGCGCCTCCAGCTGGGCCGCGCCCTCGTAGCGGGTCGAGGACGGGGTCCACAGATCGGGATCGGCGATGACCTTGTCATAATAGCTGTCGTAGCGGTCGGAATGGGTGAAATGCTCGCCGCGGTGCTTTTCCTCTCGGGATTTTTCGATCACCTGATCGAGGAATTTGGTGTGCAGCAAGACCCCGGTCGGCAGACCAAGCGCCGGGTCGAAGCCCCGATTGAGCCGGCGCGGCAGGGCGATATGGGTCGAGCTGAGATAGGCCCAACGCAGCTGCCATTTGATCAGAGGCGTCTTGTGCAGATGCGGCGCCAATTCGGGTCGGTCGGCAAAGAAGTGCCGCATCCGGGCCCCGCCGCGGATCGAGATATTGCCGAATTTCTCTTGCGGATCGCGGTGATAGCCGTCGGCGTCGAACCAGTTCAGGATCGTGGTCGGGTCGGTTCCGGGGATATACCTGTTCCGAGAGAGCGGCCCCTTGGGATAGAGGTCGAGCATCATCGCCGCCATGAAGGGCGCACCGCGGCGGTCCAGATCGGCGGTCAGCTCGGGCAGCGGGCGGGTCTGCCAGTCGGGATAGATCAACAGCTCATCGGCATCGACCGTCAGGCACCAATGCCCGCGGCCATGACGCATCAGCAACCAGTTGATCCAGTCCATCCCGAACCGCGCCGCGCGATAGCTGGCCGCGGTGCGCCAGAGCGAGACATCGGCCTGACCCTTAAGCAGATCGCGGCTGCCATCGGTGCTGTCATTGTCCACGATCAGGAAATGATCGACCCCAAGCCGCCGGTAGTGATCAAGGAAAAACGGCAGCCGCGCGGCCTCGTTGCGCAGACAGGCGAAGGCAAGGATCGCGCCGGGGCGGATCGTGCGGGTGCGGTTGGCGACCGGGCTCAGGCGATGACGGCTGCGCAGCGCCCGCCAGAGCAGGTGCTTGCGCCGCAGACGCAGCCGATAGGACCACCACAGACCCGACAGAAACGACACGACCGACCCCCGTTTGGGTCAGTAATCATAACTTCCTGTCTGATGCCAGCGCCATGCATCCCCGATCATCTGCCGCAGGTCCGACCGCTTCGGCTGCCAGCCGAGCGTTTCCACCGCCTTGACCGAGCCCGAGACCAGCTTGGCCGCATCGCCCGGACGACGCGCGCCCTCGATGATCGGCACATCGCGGTTGGTCACGGCGCGGGATTGCGCAATCACTTCGCGCACGGAAAAGCCGTTGCCGGAACCCAGACAGAACACCTCCGACCCCTTGCCATCCAGCAGCCATTTCAGCCCCAGCACATGCGCATCGACCAGATCCGAGACATGGACATAGTCGCGCACACAGGTGCCATCGGGCGTCGGATAATCGCTGCCAAAGACCGTCAGCGCCGGGCGCTTGCCCGCAATCGCATCCAGCATCAGCGGGATCAGATGGGTCTCGGGCACATGCTGTTCGCCGACCTCGGCCTCGGGATCGGCGCCCGCCACGTTGAAATAGCGGAAGATCACCGATTGCAGGCCGTGGCTGGCGCGGAAATCGCGCAGCATGTCCTCGATCGCGCGTTTCGAGCCGCCATAGGCGTTGATCGGGAATTGCGGCGTGGCCTCGTCCAGAACCACGCCATCCTGATCGCCATAGGTCGCGCAGGTCGAGGAGAAGACGAAATTCAGGCAGCCCGCCGCGATCGCCGCCTCGATCAGGTTCAGCCCCGCCATGACATTGGTGCGCCAGTATTTCGACGGGTCCTTCATCGATTCGCCGACCAGGCTGAGGGCGGCGAAATGCATCACCGCCACCGGGCGCCATTTGGCAAAGGCATGATCGAGCGTGGCGCGATCGAGCAGGTCGCCCTCTTCGACCGGGCCGAACTTGACCGCCTGTTTCCAGCCGGTCGAGAAGTTGTCATAGACCACAGGCACGAAGCCCGCGTTGCGCAGCGCCTTGCAGGCATGTGCGCCGATATATCCGGCGCCGCCGGTGACCAGAACGTGTTGCATGCTCATCGGATCACTGCGCCGCGGTGCGCATCGCCATGAGATCGGTCAGATATTCCGAGAATTCGTCCTGCAGATCGTCGCGCGCGAGGCCAAAGGCCACCGTCGCCTGCAGGAAGCCCGCCTTGGTGCCGCAGTCGTAGCGCTGACCACGGAAGCGGAAGCCATAGACCGGATTGCCGGCTTCGAGCTCTTCGGCGATCGCGTCGGTCAGCTGGATCTCGCCGCCGGCGCCCTCTTTCTTCTTGTTCAGGTTGGTCATGACGTTCGGCGTCAGGATATAGCGGCCGATCACGGCGAGGTTCGAGGGCGCGACCTCGGGCTTGGGCTTCTCGACCATGCCCCTGACCTTGACGATCGACCCCATGTCCTCGGCCACATCCAGCACGCCATAGGACGAGGTGCGCTCCTGCGGAACCTCCATCGCGGCGACGATATTGCCGCCGGTTTCCTGATAGGCCTCGACCATCTGCTGCAGACAGGGTTTGTCGGCGGCGATCACGTCATCGGTCAGGATCACGGCGAAGGGCTCGTTGCCGATCAGACGGCGCGCGCACCAGACCGCATGGCCCAGACCCAGCGGGCGGTTCTGCCGGACATAGGCGATGGCGCCCGAATCCATGTTCGTGGTTTTCAGGGTTTCCAGAAGGGCCGTCTTGTTGCCCTTGCGCAGCGCGGCTTCCAGTTCCGGCGCGTCGTCGAAGTAATCCTCAAGCGCGGATTTGCCGCGCGAGGTGACGAAGATGAATTCCTTGATCCCGGCGGCGCGGGCTTCGTCGATCGCATATTGGATCAGGGGCCGATCAACCAGTGTCAGGATTTCCTTGGGAATCGACTTGGTTGCCGGCAGAAAACGGGTTCCGAGGCCAGCGACCGGAAAAATCGCCTTAGTGACCTTGCGTTTCATCTTACACCTTTTCTCTGGGCAGCGTGCCCATGGTTAGATCGTCTTAAACAGTGTGCGTCGGAACGCCCAATTTCTCAACCTTTGCGACAAGGTTAGGTAAAAGTTAAGGGGAAACTCCGGAAAAGATTGAACAATCCGCGGAACTCCGCCTGCTGCGATGCAGCATAGGAAACACTCGCCACCGGCTTTGGGTCAATTCATCCCCATCGCAGCCATCATTGATTCGAGCCGCGGCACGTCTGACGGGTTGTTCAATTCCCAGAACTGACGGCCCCGCGCCTCGACCTCGACGCATAGGACGGCGCGGCCGTTTTCCAGAAAGCGCAACTGTTCGAGCCCCTCGAGCGTCTCCAGCGGACCGACCGGCCAGGATGGATAGGCGGCCAGCGTCGCCGCGCGATAGGCATAGACGCCCACATGGTGAAAGACCGGCGTCGGCTCCTCGGGGGCATAGGCGCGCCCGGTATAGGGGATCACCTCTTTCGAGAAATAGAGCCCGCGATTGCCTGCCCCGAAGACCGCCGTCGTGCCGCCCACGCGGCCGTGGCGGCGGTCGTCTTTCAGCGCTTCGAGCATTGCGCCTTCGCAGCGCAGAACCGGGGTGGCCAGATCGGCGGCGGGGTCGTTGCGGATCCCTTCGACCAGCGCCTCGAGGAACCACGGCGGGGTCAGCGGCGCATCGCCTTGCAGGTTGACGACAACCTCATAGCCGCCGCCCAACACGGCATGCGCCTCGGCGCAGCGCTCGGTGCCGTTCTGGCAAGCGGTCGAGGTCATCACCACCTCGGCGCCAAAGCCCTCTGCCGCGGTGCGGATGCGGTCATCGTCGGTGGCCACCACCACGCGGACATCGCCCCCGACGGATTGCGCCGCCTCCCAGCTGCGCTGGATCAGGGTTTTCGACGTCCCATCGGCGCCGGTCAGCGCAACGAGCGGCTTGCCCGGATAGCGGGTCGACGCATAACGCGCCGGGATCACGATCAGCGTCGTCATCACTTCACCAGCAACACACCGGGGGCGAAGGCGATGAAGAACGGGTTGGCAAAGCCCTCCTTGCCATAGGTGAAGGGGGCGTGATCCTCGAAGCGGATCATCTCGCCGCCGGCGCCGCGCAGCACCGCATCGCCCGCCGCGGTATCCCATTCCATCGTGCGGCCAAGGCGCGGATAGAGATCGGCCTCGCCGGTCGCAACCAGACAGAACTTCAGCGACGAGCCCGCCGAGGTCATATCCTTGACCGCATAGCGCGCGATGTAATCATCGGTCGCCTGATCGCGGTGCGATTTCGACGCCACCACCATCAGCCCGCGGTTGTCCGGCACCGAGACGGTGATCGGCTTCAGCTCCCCGGCGAGATCCTTGTCGAAGGCGCCCAGTTCCTCGACCGAGCGGCCATCGGCCAGCGTGTAGAAGAGCCGCCCCTTGGCCGGCGCATAGACCACGCCCCGCAGCGGCACGCCGTTTTCGACATAGGCGATGTTGACGGTGAAATCGCCGCGGCGCTGCACGAATTCCTTGGTGCCGTCGAGCGGATCGACGATCAGGAAGGTGCTGACCGACTGGCTGTGGCTGGCCGCCTGTTCCTCGGTCACCAGCGCCACGCTCGGGAAGGCTTCGGCCAGACCGGCCGAGATCAGCGCATCGGCGGCCTCATCGGCCTCGGTCACCGGGGATTGGTCGGATTTCGACTTCACCTCGAATTCGGGGGAGTTGTAGATCTCCATGATCCGGTCACCCGCCTCGAGCGCCAGACGCCGCATCACCATGACAAGCCGGTCAAAATCCATTCACGTCTCCGTTTCGGCCCGAAATGGCCCGATTGCTATGATGGTCTGCGACACTTATGATGTGGGTTAAAGGGATCGGCAAGGTTTTCGGGGCATTTTGGCCGTGAAGACGGGGCAATAACGGCATGTTCAAGGCCAGACGCAGCAATTCCACGATCGGATCGACCTTCAGCCTGCTGGAGCTGATCTATCATGCGACCGTGCGCTCGCTGCGCAAATCGCATGGCCATGCGGTGCTTGGGCTTTTGCAGAACATTCTGCAGACGGTGATGCTGGCGCTGATGTTCTATGTGATGTTCGGCGTGCTGGGCATGCGCGGCAATGCGGTGCGCGGCGATTACCTGCTCTTTCTGATGAGCGGGATTTTCCTGTTCATGACGCATAACAAGACGATGGGCGCGGTCTTCGGGGCCGAGGGCTCGACCTCGGCGATGATGAAGCACGCGCCGATGACCACGGCGGTGGCGATCACCTCCGCGGCTCTGGCCGCGCTTTATATTCAGGTGCTGTCGCTGGTCGTTGTGCTCTATATCTATCACGCGGCGTTCAAGCCGATCGAGGTCTATGACTGGGTCGGCGCCTTCGGCATGCTGCTTCTGTCGTGGTTCGTGGGGCTGTCGATCGGGCTGGTGTTCCGCGCGGTCAAGCCCTGGGCGCCGGGGCCGGTGGGGATCATCCAGCTGGTCTATGCGCGGGCCAACATGATCGCTTCGGGGAAGATGTTTCTGGCCAATATGCTGCCGCACAAGATGCTGGTTCTGTTCAGCTGGAACCCGCTGTTTCACACGATTGACCAGGCGCGGGGCTATACGTTCATCAACTACAACCCGCATTTCTCGAATTGGGAATATCCGCTGTTCGTCGCTCTGGCGCTGTTGATGATCGGGCTGATGGGCGAATTCTACACCCGTCAGCATGATTCGTTGAGCTGGACGGCCGGCAAGTAACGCCCCGCGCCGGACTTTGGGTCAGGCGCGGCGGATCGTGTCGCCGAGCTGGATCACCGGCTCCAGCTCGATCACCTCGCCGCCGATCAATCCACCATGCGGACGCCCGGCGATGATCTCGGCCGCCTTGCGCCCGATCTCGCGCCGACAGGCGTCCATCGTGGCCAACCGCCGCGGCAGACCGTCCAGCAGATCAACCCCGTTGAACCCGGCAAGGCCCAGACGGCCGGGCACGTCGATCCCCTGATCGAGGCACCACAGCAGGCCGCCTGCGCCGATCATGTCATTGGAATAATAGAGGAAATCCAGATCCGGCGTGCGCTGCAACAGGGCCTGCGTCATCTCGCGCCCCTTTGCCAGCGCCGATCCGCCGGAATAGAATTCGGTATCGGCCAGTTCGAGCCCCGCCGCCGCCAGCCCCTCCTGAAACCCCTCAAGGCGTTTGCGGGCGCGGTGATCCTCGGGCATCTTGGTGCCGAGAAAGCCGATCCGGCGATAGCCCGCCGCCACGATCGCCTCGGCCATATGCAGGCCCGCGCGGCGATGCGAGATGCCGACGACCGAATCGACGCCCTGGCCATCCACATCCATGATCTCGACCACCGGCACGCCCGCGTTTTCCAGCATCGCCCGCGCCGAGGCGGTATGTTCGAGCCCAGCGATGATCACCCCCGAGGGCCGCCACGAGAGCATCTCGTAGAGCACCGCCTCTTCCTTTTCGGGGGAATAGTCGGTGACGCCCACGACCGGTTGCAGCCCGGTGTCCTCGAGCTCGGCCGAGATCCCCGACAGCACCTCGGGGAAAACCAGATTGGACAGCGAGGGGATGATCACCCCCACCAGATTTACGCGTTGCGAGGCCAGCGCCCCCGCGATCTTGTTGGGCACATAGCCCAGCGCCTTGGCCGCCTCGAGCACCTTGCCACGCGTCGCCTCGGAGACATCGCCGCGGTTGCGCAAGACGCGACTCACCGTCATTTCCGAGACGCCCGACGCCTCGGAGACGTCACGCAGCGTCAGGGGACGGCGGGGTTCGGAGGGCATGCGGGACACTGATCGACCTTTCGCGCGGGTTTCCTCTGCTTAGCGCCAAATATTTCTGTTGCGCAAGCGCTTCGCTTGTGTAATGTTAGCGATAACGGCAGAGGGCGAGACACCGAAAAACCCAAAGCCAGACCCGAACCGCGTGTAGACTCCGATCGTGGTGACAGATCTAAAAAGGGGATGCGGTGGGCCAATACGCATCCCCTTTTCATTTGCCGCGCTCCCGACTTGCACAGCCGCCGCTTTGGCGGCATCAAGAGGCGCGTGGTCCCGTGGCTCAACTGGATAGAGCAGCCCCCTCCTAAGGGGCAGGTTGCAGGTTCGAATCCTGCCGGG
>JACXUS010000320.1 GCA_014763785.1 Sphingomonadales bacterium
TCACGAGGATCTGCGCCGCCAGCGCCAGCCCCGCGGCCAGCATCGCGGGCGCCCCAAGGCCAGCGCCACCAGCAGCACCGCCGCCGCAATCGCCCCCACCGCCAGCCCCGCCAGCGGAAAGGCCCAGAGGCTCGCACCAATCGCGGGCACGGGCTCCGCCAGCCGCCCGGCCGGCAGCCGCGTCAGCAGCATCACCGCCAATTGCAGCTGCGCGAGCCGCTCTTTCATGCGCCCTCGGCCCCATCGACCCCGGCCTCGCCAAAGGTCGCCATGCCGTTGTGGCAGTCCAGCGCCGCGCGCAGGATGCCGAGCGCCAGCGCCGCGCCCGAGCCCTCGCCGAGCCGCATGTCGAAGTCCAGAACCGCGCGCTTGTCGATGGCGGCGAGCAGCCGCCGGTGCCCCGGCTCGGCGCTCGCATGACCCACCAGACAGTGATCCAGAAGCCGCGGATCGGTGGCGTAAAGCGTGGCGGCCGCGGCGGTGCAGATGAAGCCATCCAAGATCACCACGGTCCGGTTTTCCCGCGCCGCCAGCACCGCGCCGCAAATCGCCGCCTGCTCGCGCCCGCCAAGCGCGGCCAGCGTCGCCATGCCGCCAAGCCCGCCGTGCCGCGCCAGTCCCGCCTCAATCGCCGCGATCTTGCGCTTGAGCCCCGCTTCATCCGAGCCGGTCCCGGGCCCGACCCAATCGGCGGGCGTCGCGCCAAACAGCGCCGAGGCCAGCGCCGCGGCAATCGTCGAATTGCCGATGCCCATCTCGCCCAAAATCAGCACATCGGCGCCCGGATCGACCGCCGCCGCCCCGCGGTTCATCGCCTCGAGCGTCTCGGCCTCGGTCATCGCGGGGGCTTCGGTGAAATCGGCCGTGGGGTGGTCGAGATCGAGCGCAACCACCGCCAGATCCGCGCCATTCGCCCGGCAGAGCTGGTTGATCGAGGCGCCGCCCGCCTGAAAATTCGCGACCATCTGCGCGGTCACCGATTGCGGATAGGGGTTCACCCCCTGCGCGCAGATGCCGTGATTGCCCGCGAAAACCAGCGCCTGCGCGCGGGTGATCCGCGGCCGGTCGGTCGCGCGCCACGCCGCCATGAACAGCGCCAGATCCTCGAGCCGGCCAAGCGAGCCGGGCGGCTTCGTCAGGCTGTTTTGCCGCGCCAAGGCGGCCGCGCGCGCGGCTTCATCCGCGGCGGGCAGGCGCTCGGCCAGGGTGGCGATTTCATCAAGGCTTTGAAACTGCATCATTTCACCTTCATCGGCAGGCCCGCGACGGCCAGGATGACCTCATCCGCCACCGCCGCGACCCATTGGTTGAGAAGCCCCGCGGCATCGCGGAACTCACGCGCAAGTTTGTTTTCGGGCACGATCCCGGCGCCGACCTCATTGGTGACCAGCACCACGGGCGAGCCCTGCCGCGGCAGCGCCTCGGCCAGCGCCTGCCCCGCGGCGCGCCAGTCATGCCCGCCCAGCATCAGGTTCGTCAGCCACAGCGTCAGGCAATCCACCAGCCGCGGCTGGCCATCGGTCGCATTGAGCGCGCCGATCAGGTCGAGCGGCTCGGCATGGGTCACCCATTCCGGGCCGCGCCGGTCCTGATGGGTGGCGATCCGCGCGCGCATCTCCTCGTCCCAGGCCTCGGCCGTGGCGATATAGACCGCAGGCGCGCCAAAGCCGAGCGTGCGCCCCTCGGCGATCGCGCTCTTGCCCGAACGCACGCCGCCGGTGATCAGGATGGTTCTCGTCATCGCCTCTTGTCCCTTTCGCGCCGACAAAGCAGAAACGGCGCCGGGACGGAAGGAAAAATGCGACCATGGCCAGTGCGGGCACGACCGAGCTTCTGATGATCCGCCATGCGCCGGTGGTGGCGGATGGTCGGCTGGCCGGTCGGCGCGATGTGGCGGCGGATGTCTCGGGCGCGCCGGTCGCGGGCCTCGCGGCCGAGATTGCGGGCGCCGCGCTGGTCGCGAGCCCCGCGCAGCGCTGTTTGCAGACCGCGGCGGCGCTCTGTCCCGGCGTCGTGCCTGAGACCGATCCGCGCCTGTGGGAGCAGGATTTCGGCCAATGGGAGGGGCTGCCCTTCGCCGATCTGCCCGACCTCGGGCCGCTCACGGGCGCCGCGCTGGCCACGCATCGCCCGCCGGGGGGTGAGAGTTTTGCCGATCTTTGCGCGCGGGTGGCGCCTGAGCTTGAGGCGCTGGCCCTGCGCGGCGGGCGGGTGGCGGTTGTGGCCCATGCGGGCGTGGTGCGTGCGGCGCTGGCGCGGGCGATGGGCGATATGGCGGGGGCGCTCGCCTTTCAGGTGGCGCCGCTGTCGCTGACGCGGATCATCGCCGCGCCCGGCGGCTGGTCCATCGCCTGCGTCAACCGGGTCTTTGCATGAGGGGGGCGCTGCAGGTTTCGGGGCATTTCGGTGAATGGCTGCAGGGGCGGCTGGGCCCCGCGGGTCCCGTGGCGCTGATCACGCTGCCCTGTGCGGCGCTCGGCGTGCGGGCGGCGCATTGGCCGGGGGGCGCGCTGCATCTCTATCGCGCGGGCGCGCCGGGCAGGGCGCGCGCGCTTCTGGCCCGCCTTGGTCTGCCCGCCCGGGGCCGGTTCCTGCTGCGGCCGCTGGCCGCGCCCGGCCTTGGCACCGGGGTATCGACCGCCAGCCTGATCGCCATCGCCCGGCTCGCCGGATGGCAGGGCCCGCCCGAGGATCTGGCCCGCGTCTGCGTTGCGGTCGAGGGGGCGAGCGATCCGCTGATGTTTCCCACGCCCGAGCGGATGCTCTGGGCCTCGCGCGCGGGGGTGGTTCTGGCGCCGATGCCCGCGCTGCCGCGCTATGAGGTGCTCGGGGGCTTCTACGGCCCGCCGCGGCGCACCGATCCGGCGGACGCCCGGTTTCCCGATATCGCGGACCTCGTGGCCGACTGGCGGCGGGCCGCCAGCCTGCCCGCCTTCGCCGCGCTGGCCCGCGAAAGCGCCGCGCGCACGCTGGCCCTGCGTGGCCCGGCGGGCGACCCGAGCGCGGCGCTTGCCCGCGAGATCGGCGCGCTCGGGTTTCTCATCGCCCATACCGGCGCGGCGCGGGGCTTCGTCTTTGCCCCCGGCACGGTGCCCGAGGG
>JACXUS010000066.1 GCA_014763785.1 Sphingomonadales bacterium
GGCCCCGCGCAGGCGCAAGGCGGCGGGCCGGGGCCCGCCGCGGCCGGCCTTACATCTTGATCGGCTCGAGCGAGCCCATGCCGTGCGGCGTCTTGATCGTGGCGCAGGTGCCCGCGGGCACCAGTTTCCACGCATTGCCCTGATAATCGGTGGTCGAGGTGCCGGCGCAGGTCGTGCCCGGGCCCGCGGCGCAGTCGTTCTGACCGGCCAGCGCGACGCCATAGCATTTCTCCATCGCGCCCTCGGCCTGTGCGGTCATGGCCGAAGCCAGCGTCAGGCCGGCGGCCAGCGCGGCGGACAGGGTCAGGCTGGTGTCGAATTTCGTCATCTCGGGTCACTCCTCTGTTAGACCGTTGCAGGACCTCTGCGGCCCTCGACGGGTCCTTTCGCCGCCCCGGGGCGCTGCGTTACGCCGCTCACGCAGCCGTGTTCAAAACGCAGCAAAATCGCCCCGCGCGGCGCCGGTCTGAAACAATTTCACGAAACTTGCGCAGGGCGGTGTAACACTCGGGCTGCGCGCACGAAGGGACAGCCAGGATGACGGCCAAGACGACGGATCGCGATCGGGACTGGGCTGCGGCACTGGCTGCGGCCAATGCAGGGGATGCGCGCGCCTATGCGCGGTTCCTGCACGCGGTGATGCCTGTCCTGCGCGGCGTGATCCGGGCCCGCGGGCGCAGCTTCGGCCCCGATCAGCAGGAGGACATCCTGCAAGAGGTGCTGCTGGCGATCCACGCCAAGCGCCATACATGGGACCCCGCCGCGCCGGTTGCGCCCTGGCTTTATGCGATCGCGCGCTACAAGGTGGTCGATGCGTTCCGCAGGCGCGGTGCGGCGGTGCATCTGCCGATCGAGGATTTCGCCGAGGGGCTGGCCGCGCCCGAGGCCGATCCGACGGCGGCGCGCGACAGTGCCGCGCTGATCGGCCAGCTCGACCCACGCTCGGCCGAGATCGTGCGCGCGGTCAGTCTGGCGGGCGAGAGCACGGCCGAGGTCGGCGCGCGGATGGAGATGAGCGAAGGGGCGGTGCGCGTGGCCCTGCACCGCGCGATCCAGCGCATGGCGCGGTTCGCGAAAGGAGAGAGAGGATGAGAACCGAGGATCTGATTGCCGAACTGGCCGCATCGGGGCCCGCCGCCCCCGCGCTGACCCCGCGGGGCACGGGGCTGCGGATGCTGGCGGCGGTGGCGCTGGCGGCGGGGCTCTTTCTGATGCTGGCGGGGACGCGCGCGGATCTGGCCGCGCGGCTCGCGGAGCCGCTGATCCTGACGAAGACGCTTCTGCCTGCGATGCTGGCGGCGATTGCCCTGCCGCTGGGGCTGCGGATGATGCGCCCGGGGGCGCGGATCGGGCGCGCGGCGCTGTGGTTCGCGCTGCCCGCAAGCCTTGCCGTGCTGCTCTGGGCGGCCACCTTCGCGCGCACCGCGCCGGCGGTCCGTTTTGCCGATGTGACGGCCTTTGCCCTGTCCGAATGCGTCGGGCTGATCATCGCCATTGCCGCGCTGCCGATGGTCTTTGCGCTGCGGCTGATGCGGGCGGGGGCGGCCACGCGGCCCCGGCTGGCGGGCGCGCTGACCGGCCTTGGCATCGCGGGGCTGGCGGCGACCGGCTATTCGCTGTTTTGCACGCAGGACAATCCGCTGTTTTATCTGACATGGTATGGCGCGGCGATCGCGGCGGTCAGCGCCGCCGCGGCAGCACTGGGCGCGCGCTGGCTGGCATTCTGAGGCGGCCGCGCGCCCTGCCGCGCCGCTGATCCCGTCGCTGACCTGTTCAAACCCGAGCGCCTGAAGGTCCCCGAAAGGCGGCTCAGCCGGTGCAGACCACCTCGGTATTCCAGCTGCCACAGGCTCGGGCCAGATCGGCGGGGATCGGGCGGTCGGTGAAGAACACGTCGATACTGGCCAGCGAGGTGATCCGCGCCGGGGCGCTGCGGGCGAATTTGGTGTGGTCAGACACCAGATAGGTCTTGCGCGACTGGTTCAGGATTTCCTGGCTGACGCTGATCTCCTGAATGTCGAAGTCGAGCAGATCGCCGTCCACATCCAGCGCCGAGCAGCCGATCACCGCCAGATCGAACTTGAACTTGCGGATCGTTTCGGTGGCAAGCGTCCCGATCAGCCCGCCGTCGGAGCGCCGCAGATGGCCGCCGGTCACGATCACCTCGCAATCTGGATTGCCCGCAAGGATATTGGCGACGTTCATGTTGTTGGTCACCACCATCAGGTCTTTGTGCTGCAACAGCTCGCGCGCGACCGCCTCGGTGCTGGTGCCGATATTGAGAAACAGCGAAATCCCGTTCGGGATCCGCGCCGCGCAGGCCCGGGCGATGGCGATCTTGGCCTCGGCATTCAGCTGGCGGCGATCCTCATAGCCGATATTGATCGTCCCCGAGGTCGGCACCGCCCCGCCATGCACCCGCTCCAGCCGCCCGGCCTCGGCCAAATCCGACAGATCGCGGCGGATCGTCTGCAGCGTCACGCCGAAATGCTCGGCCAGCCCCTCGACGGTCACCTTGCCCTCTTTGCGGGCGATCTCGAGGATTTCAGGGTGCCGGAAATTGTTGGACATGGGGTTCGCTTTGCTTCGCTTTACCTGTGGCCCTGCCAAGAGACGCGAAAAAACGCTGCGAATCCAGCTGATTCATTGCCGCAGATGCGCGATTTTGGTCGATTTTCCTTTGCTTGTGCAGAAATTTCGCCTCTAACGCCTTGATTTTCCTTAATCGAAAGAAAACGAAAGCAACATACTTGCGTTTATGTGCAATTCGCACCAAGGTTGGCTCGGAACCGGGGAGGGGACACAGTGCAGGGAACCGACAGGGCACATCCGGTCGATCTGTTCGTGATCGGCGGCGGCATCAATGGCTGCGGCATTGCGCGCGACGCCGCCGGGCGGGGCTATTCCGTGACGCTGGCCGAGATGAACGATCTGGCCTCGGCGACCTCGTCTTCGTCCACGAAGCTGTTTCACGGCGGGCTGCGCTATCTGGAATATTTCGAGATCCGGCTGGTGCGCGAGGCGCTGATCGAGCGCGAGGTTCTGCTGCGCGCGATGCCCCATATCAGCTGGCCGATGCGCTTCGTGCTGCCCTATCACCCCGAGATGCGCTTTGAGAGCGAGACGCCGACCTCGAAGCTCTTGTCGGTGGTCATGCCCTGGATGAAGGGGCGCCGCCCGGCGTGGCTGATCCGGCTGGGGCTGTTTCTGTATGACCATCTGGGCGGGCGCAAGATCCTGCGCGGGACGACGACGCTTGATCTGCGCGGCACGCCCGAGGGGGGGCCGCTGCAGGAGCGTTTCGCCAAGGCCTATGAATATTCCGATTGCTGGGTCGAGGATTCGCGGCTGGTCGTGCTGAATGCCCGCGATGCCGAGGCGCGCGGTGCGGCGATCCTGACCCGGACCAAGGTCACCCTTGCCACCCGCGAGGGCGATCTGTGGCGGATCGAGACGCAGGACACGGAAACAGGCGCGGTGCGCACCCATTTCGCGCGGATGCTGGTCAATGCCGGCGGGCCATGGGTCGGCGAGGTGATCCAGAACAAGATCGACCTGCCCTCGAAAGAGGGGGTGCGTCTGGTGCGCGGCAGCCATATCGTCACCCGCAAGCTCTATGACCACGACAAGTGCTATTTCTTTCAGGGCACCGACGGGCGGATCATCTTCGCGATCCCCTACGAGACGGATTTCACCCTGCTCGGCACCACCGATTCCGATCATGCCGATCCCTCGCAGCCGCCGCACTGCACGACCGAGGAGCGCGATTACCTGATCGCCTTCGCCAATCGCTATTTCAAGGCGCCGATCAGCGCCGAGGATGTCGTCTGGAGCTATTCCGGCGTGCGCCCGCTTTATGATGACGGCGCGTCTTCGGCGACGGCGGCGACGCGGGATTATACGCTGCGGGTCGATGCCGAAGGCGGGGCGCCGGTGCTGAATATCTTCGGCGGCAAGATCACCACCTATCGGCGGCTCGCGGAAAGCGCGCTGGAGAAGATCGCCGCGCATCTGCCGGGCCGGGGGGGCAACTGGACCGCTGGCGTGCCGCTGGCGGGGGGCGATTTCCCGGTGGACGGGGTCGAGCGGCTGGTTGCGGATCTGCAGGCCCGCCATCCCTTCCTGACGCCCGGCTGGGCGCGGCGTCTGGTGCGCGCCTATGGCACCGAGGCGCGGGAAATCCTCGGCACGGCCACATCGGCCGCGGCGCTCGGGCGCGACTTCGGCGCCACGCTGAGCGAAGCCGAGGTGGTCTGGCTGATGCAGCGCGAATATGCGCGCACGGCCGAGGATATCGTCTGGCGCCGCTCGAAGCTCGGGCTGCGTCTGGAGCCCGCGCAGATCGCCGCGCTCGAGGACTGGATGCAGCACAACCGTGCAGGGATGGCCGCCGCGCAATAGCGCATGCGGCGAGGGACAAGGCGCGGGGGAGGAGAACCGATGACGCTGGAACTGAGGGGGGTGTCAAAGATCGTCGAGGGGCGCACGCATATCGCCACCACCGATCTGACGCTTGAAAAGGGGACGATGAACGTCCTGCTGGGGCCGACCCTGTCGGGCAAGACCTCGCTGATGCGGCTGATGGCGGGGCTCGATCAGCCCAGCACAGGGCGGATCTTCTGGAATGGCACGGATGTGACCGGGATGCGCGTGCAGGATCGGCGCGTGGCGATGGTCTATCAGCAATTCATCAACTACCCCTCGATGAGCGTCTATGACAACATCGCCTCGCCGATGCGGCTTTTGGGGGTGGACCGGGCCGAGATCGACCGGCGGGTGCGCGAAAGCGCCGAGCTGATGAAGCTGACGCCGCTGTTGCAGCGCAAGCCGCTGGAGCTGTCGGGCGGCCAGCAACAGCGCTGTGCGCTGGCGCGGGCGCTGGTCAAGAACGCGGGGCTGGTGCTGCTCGACGAGCCGCTGGCGAACCTCGATTACAAGCTGCGCGAAGAGCTGCGCGTCGAGATCCCGAAGATCTTCGAAGCCTCGGGCGCGATCTTCGTCTATGCCACCACCGAGCCCGAAGAGGCGCTGTTGCTGGGCGGCAATACCGCGACCCTGTGGGAGGGGCGCGTGACCCAGATCGGCCCGACGCCGCAGGTCTATCGCAGCCCGGTCGATGCGACCACGGCGCGGGTCTTCTCCGATCCGCCGATGAATTTCCTGCAGATCGTGAAGACGGGCGAGCGGCTGATGTTCGGCGACGGTCAGAGCACCGAGGCGCAGGGCCAGCTGCGCGCGCTGGCGGACGGGCGCTATCTGGCGGGGTTCCGCCCCAATCATCTGGAAATCCTGCAGCACAGCCCCGCGGCGATGCGCTTCACCACGCAGCTGCATGTCACCGAGCTGACCGGATCGGAGACCTTCGTGCATCTCGATCACCACGGCGCGCGCTGGGTCGGGCTGATCCATGGCGTGCATCATCTGGAGATCGGCGCCGCGCTCGATGTCTGGCTCGACCCGCGGCATGTCTATGTTTTCGGCGAGGACGGAGGGCTTGTCGCGCCCGCCCCCTACGCGATGGCGGCGTAAGGGGGAACGGCACCATGGCCCGCATCACACTCGACAATCTCGCGCATTCCTATGCGCCGAACCCGACCTCGGCTGCGGATTTCGCGCTGAAGGAACTGAATTACGACTGGGAAGATGGCGGGGCCTATGCGCTGCTCGGCTCTTCGGGCTGTGGCAAGTCCACGCTGCTCAACATCATCTCGGGGCTGTTGATGCCCTCGCAGGGGCGCATCCTGTTCGATGGCCGCGACGTGACCCATGCGCCCACCGCCGAGCGCAACATCGCCCAGGTGTTCCAGTTCCCCGTCGTCTATGACACGATGAGCGTGCATGACAATCTGGCCTTCCCGCTGCGCAACCGCGGCCGCGACGAGGCCTATGTCGCGCAGCGCGTTCAGGACATCGCCCGGATGATCGGCATGGAAGACATGCTGCACAAGAAGGCGCGCGGCCTGAGCGCGGATGCCAAGCAGAAGATCTCGCTGGGTCGCGGGATGGTGCGCAAGGATGTCAACGCGCTGCTGTTCGACGAGCCGCTGACCGTGATCGACCCGCATATGAAATGGGAGCTGCGCACCCAGCTCAAGAAGCTGCATCACGATTTCGGGCACACCATGATCTATGTGACCCATGACCAGACCGAGGCGCTGACCTTCGCCGACAAGGTGGTGGTGATGTATGACGGGCGCGTGGTGCAGATCGGCACCCCCGAAGACCTGTTCGAGCGTCCGGCCCATACTTTCGTGGGGTATTTCATCGGCTCGCCCGGGATGAACGTGATCCCGGCCAGGGTCGAGGGCGCGACGGCCCATATCCACGGCTGCGCGCTGGACCTCGGGGCGGGCTATGGCACGCCCTCGGGCAAGGTCGAGATCGGCGTGCGCCCCGAGTTTCTTCGGCTGAGCGCGGGCGAGGGGCTGCCCGTCACCGTGCGCCGCGTCGAGGATGCGGGCCGCCACAAGATCATCCGCGCCGCACTCTTCGGTCAGGACATCAACATCATCGCCAGCGAGGACGATCCGGTGCGCGCCGACATGAACCGCGTCACCTTCGACCCCGCCCGGATCAATGTCTATGCCGATGACTGGCGCCTCGCGCCGCTGTCGGGCGTCGCTGGGGGGGCCGCGTGATGCAGCAGAAGACCACCAATCAGAAAGCCTGGTTCCTGGTTCTGCCGGTGCTGATCCTTGTGGCCTTTTCGGCGGTGATCCCGCTGATGACGGTCGTGAACTATTCGGTGCAGGACACCTTCGGCAACAACCAGTTCTTCTGGGCGGGCCTTGAATGGTTCGAGGACATGCTGGGCGACGAGCGGATGTGGAACGCGCTGCAACGGCAGTTGCTCTTCTCGGGGATCATTCTGGCAATCGAGGTGCCGCTGGGCATTTTCGTCGCGCTCAACATGCCGAAATCGGGGGTCTGGTCGTCGTTCTGCCTTGTGGTGATGTCGCTGCCGCTGCTGATCCCGTGGAACGTGGTCGGCACGATCTGGCAGATCTTCGGGCGGGTCGATATCGGCCTGCTGGGGGCCACGCTCGCCGCGCTGGGGATCGATTACAACTATACGCAGGACACGGTTTCGGCCTGGGTCACGATCATCGTCATGGATGTCTGGCACTGGACCTCGCTCGTCGCGCTGCTGGCCTTCGCCGGACTGAAATCCATCCCCGACGCCTATTATCAGGCGGCGCGGATCGATCAGGCCAACCGCTGGGCCGTGTTCCGCTATATCGAGCTGCCGAAGATGGCCGGGGTGCTGATGATCGCGATCCTGTTGCGCTTCATGGACAGTTTCATGATCTATACCGAGCCCTTCGTGGTGACCGGGGGCGGTCCGGGCAATGCGACGACGCTGCTGTCGATCGACCTTGTGAAAATGGCGCTTGGCCAGTTCGATCTGGGGCCCGCCGCCGCCTTCTCGCTGATGTATTTCCTCGTGATCCTGCTGATTTCATGGGTGTTCTACACCGTGATGGTCAACCTCGACAAAAAGGGCCTGTAAGATGACGGATGCCATCGCACCCAGCACCGCCCGGGGCCGCCGCCTGCCGCGGATCAAGTCCAGCGCCGTGGTGATGACCCTCTATCTGGTGTTCCTGACGCTGCCGATCTACTGGCTGCTCAACATGAGCCTGAAGACCAATGCCGAGATCCTTGGCGGCTTCTCGCTCTGGCCGCGCGATCTGACACTGGCCAATTACGTCACCATCCTCACCGACGAGGCGTGGTATATGGGCTATGTCAATTCGATGATCTACGTGGTGATGAACACGGCGATCTCGCTCGCGGTGGCGCTGCCTGCGGCCTATGCCTTCTCGCGCTACAGCTTTCTGGGCGACAAGCACCTGTTCTTCTGGCTGCTGACCAACCGCATGGCGCCCCCGGCGGTCTTCGCGCTGCCGTTCTTTCAGCTTTATTCCTCGGTCGGGCTGTTTGACACCCATATCGCGGTGGCGCTGGCGCATTGCCTGTTCAACGTGCCGCTGGCGGTGTGGATCCTTGAGGGCTTCATGCGCGGCGTGCCCAAGGAGATCGACGAGACCGCCTATATCGACGGCTACAGCTTCGGGCGGTTCTTCGTGAAGATCTTCATCCCGCTGATCGCCAGCGGCATCGGGGTCGCGGCCTTCTTTTGCTTCATGTTCAGCTGGGTCGAGCTGCTCTTGTCGCGCACGCTGACCTCGGTCGATGCCAAGCCGATCGCGGCGACGATGACCCGCACCGTGGGCGCGGCCGGGGTCGATTGGGGCGTGCTGGCCGCGGCGGGCGTGCTGACGATCCTGCCGGGCGCGCTGGTGATCTGGTTCGTGCGCAATTACATCGCCAAGGGCTTCGCCCTCGGCCGCGTCTGAGAGGAGAAAGACGATGGACTGGATGGCCTGGACCTGGCCCACCGCCGCCTTCTTCGGGACGATTGCCCTGATGCTGGTGATCTTCACCGGTCTGGCGATCCGCTTTCCCGAAACGCCGCGGGTGGGGGTTCTGCGGATCGAGACCACGCGGGGGGATCGGCTGTTCATCACCCTGCTGGGCTCTGCCTTCATCAATCTGGCATGGCTTGGCCTTGTCGGCGACAACCAGCCGCTCGCGCTGGGGGTGTGCCTGATCTACGCGATCTGCGTCTTTCGCTGGGTCTGAGGAGCCCGGCGCAGACGAAGCAACGACTAACCGGTTCAATTAGGGAGGAAACCAATGAACCAGAACCTGAGAACATCCACCGCGCTGGCGCTGGTGCTTGGCCTGCTGTCAGGCCCGGCCTTCGCGGATATGGAGGCGGCGAAAGCCTTCCTCGACGCCGAGATCGGCGATCTGTCCACGCTGTCGCGCGCGGATCAGGAAGCCGAGATGCAATGGTTCATCGACGCGGCCAAGCCCTTCGCCGGCATGGACATCAAGGTGGTGTCGGAAACCATCACCACGCATGAATACGAAAGCCAGGTTCTGGCTCCCGCCTTCGAGAAGATCACCGGCATCAAGGTTACCCACGATCTGATCGGCGAAGGCGATGTCGTCGAGAAGCTGCAGACCCAGATGCAGTCGGGCGAGAACATCTATGACGCCTATGTCAACGACTCCGACCTGATCGGCACCCATTGGCGCTATCAGCAGGTGCGCAACCTGACCGACTGGATGGCCGCCGAGGGCAAGGATGTGACCAACCCCGGCCTCGATCTGGGCGATTACATCGGCACCCAGTTCACCACCGCGCCCGATGGCAAGCTCTATCAGCTGCCCGACCAGCAATTCGCGAACCTCTACTGGTTCCGCTATGACTGGTTCACCGATCCCGCGCTGATGGCCGAGTTCAAGGAGAAATACGGCTACGATCTGGGCGTTCCGGTCAACTGGTCGGCCTATGAGGATATCGCCGAATTCTTCACCGGCCGCACCATCGACGGGGTCGAGGTCTTCGGCTCGATGGATTACGGCAAGAAGGACCCCTCGCTCGGCTGGCGCTATACCGATGCGTGGATGTCGATGGCGGGCATGGGCGACAAGGGCGAGCCGAACGGCCTGCCGGTCGATGAATGGGGCATCCGCGTCAACGAGAAATCCCAGCCGGTCGGCGCCTGCGTGGCGCGTGGCGGGGCGGCAAACAGCCCGGCGGCGGTCTATGCGGTCGAAAAGGCGATCGAGTGGCTGAACAAATATTCGCCGCCCGCGGCCATGGGCATGACCTTCTCCGAGGCCGGTCCGGTCCCCGGGCAGGGCAATATCGCGCAGCAGATGTTCATGTACACCACCTTCGTCGCGCCGCTGGTGGACAGCCCCGCGGTGATGAACGCCGATGGCACGCC
Organism: Sphingomonadales bacterium; assembly: GCA_014763785.1. Classification (GTDB taxonomy): domain Bacteria; phylum Pseudomonadota; class Alphaproteobacteria; order Rhodobacterales; family Rhodobacteraceae; genus Rhodobacter. The sequence goes on from JACXUS010000066.1 coordinate 9,807, forward strand.
GAAATGGCGCCTCGCGCCCAGCCCGCATGGGGTCTATTGGGAAGAGGGCATGAAGGTCGGCTATCAGGACGTGGGGTCGTGGACGCTGATGAAATCGACTCCCGAGGACCGCGCCAAGGCCGCATGGCTCTATGCGCAGTTCGTCGGTTCGAAAACCGTCGATGTGAAGAAGTCGCATGTCGGCCTGACCTTCGCGCGCGAGTCGACCATCAGCCACGCAAGCTTCACCGAACGCGCCGACAAGCTGGGCGGTCTGGTCGAGTTCTATCGCTCGCCCGACCGGGTGCGCTGGTCGCCCACCGGCACCAACGTGCCGGATTATCCGAAGCTGGCGCAGCTGTGGTGGCAGAACATCGGCGATGCGATGTCGGGGGCGAAATCCGCCCAGGACGCGCTCGACAGCCTGTGCTCGGACATGGAGAAGGTGATGGAGCGGATCGAGCGCGCCGGGATTCAGGGCGATCTGGGCCCGGTCATGAACCCCGAGCGTGACCCGGCCGAGTGGCTCGCCGAGCCGGGCTCGCCGAAACCCGCGATCGAGAACGAGCGTGAGGAGCCCAAGACCGTGGCCTATGACGCGCTCGTCGCTTCGTGGAAATAAGCCGCTGATCTGACGGAGGGGGCGGACCGGTCCGCCCCCTTTGCCCGTCCTGCCCCTTTGACTGTTCCGCCCTTGATCCCCCTGCCGGTCCGGGCATGCTCTTTTCCGCACTGCGCTGAACCGCGAGCGCAGGGCCGAGCAGAGCAAGGAAACGCCGCGCTCCGCAGGCTTCGGGAGGACATCGTGACCTATATTCTTGCCATTGATCAGGGCACCACATCGACCCGCGCCATCCTCTTCGATGACGCGCTGTCGGTCGTCTGCACCGCGCAGGAGGAATTCCCCCAGCATTTCCCGCAAAGCGGCTGGGTGGAACATGACCCCTCCGATCTGTGGTCCACCACCGCGGCGACCTGCCGCGCGGTGATCGAGAAAGCGGGCGGCGAGGCGGGCCAGATCGCCGCCATCGGCATCACCAACCAGCGCGAAACGACCCTTGTCTGGGACCGCACGACCGGCCAGCCGGTGCACAATGCGATCGTCTGGCAGGATCGGCGCACCTCGGATCTGTGCCGGGCTTTGCGCGCCGAGGGCTTCGAGGAGGTGGTGACCGAGAAGACCGGCCTGCTGCTCGATCCCTATTTCTCGGCGACCAAGCTGAAGTGGATCCTCGATACGGTGCCCGGGGTGCGGGCGCGGGCCGAGGCGGGCGATCTGCTGTTTGGCACGGTGGACAGCTGGCTGGTGTGGAAGCTGACCGGCGGCAAGGTCCATGCCACCGATGTCACCAATGCCGCGCGCACGATGCTTTATGATATCCGCAAGGAACGCTGGTCGGCGACGATCTGCGCGCGCTTCGGCATCCCGATGGCGATGCTGCCCGAGGTGCGCGATTGCGATGCCGATTTCGGCGAAACGCGCCCAGATCTTTTTGGCCGTCCGATCCCGATCCGCGGGATTGCGGGCGATCAGCAGGCGGCCACCATCGGGCAGGCCTGTTTCCGCCCCGGGATGGTCAAATCGACCTATGGCACGGGCTGCTTTGCGCTGCTCAATACCGGCGAAACCCCGGTGCGCTCGCAAAACCGGCTGCTGACCACCATCGCTTACCGGATCGGCGGCAAGACCACCTATGCGCTGGAAGGCTCGATCTTTGTCGCGGGCAGCGTGGTGCAATGGCTGCGCGACGGGCTGAAGATCATCCGCGAGGCCAAAGAGACCCAGCCGCTGGCCGAGCGGGCCGATCCGACGCAGGATGTCGTGCTGGTGCCCGCCTTTACCGGGCTCGGCGCGCCCTATTGGAACGCCGACTGCCGGGGGGCGATCTTTGGGCTGACGCGCAATTCCGGTCCCGAGGAATTCGCCCGCGCGGCGCTGCAAAGCGTGGGGTTCCAGACCCGCGACCTGCTCGAGGCGATGCATGCCGACTGGCAGGGGCAGGCGAGCACCGCGCTGCGGGTCGATGGCGGGATGAGCGCCTCGGATTTCGCGATGCAGTTCCTGTCGGATATCATCGCAGCACCCGTGGACCGGCCCAAGGTGCTGGAGACGACGGCGATGGGGGTCGCGTGGCTCGCCGGACAGCGGGCGGGGCTTTACCCCGACATGGAGGGGTTTGCGGCCAGCTGGGCGCTCGATCGCACCTTTGAGCCGGCGATGGAGGCGGCAGAGCGGCAGGCCAAATGCGCCGCATGGGCGCGGGCGGTCGATGCCACCTTGCGGTTCTGAGGATGCAGCTGCCCGAAGGTTATGCAACCGGCCCGGTCGCGGGCATCGCCCTTCTGGCGCCTGCGCGCAGCCTGATCGGGCGGGGCGCGCGCGCCGCGCTGCCCGAGGCCGTGGCGCAGTTCGGGCGATCTGTCCTGATGCTGCGCAGCGCCTCGGTGCCCTGGGCCGACGGGGTGGAGGCCCATCTGCGGGCCCGGGACCTGACCGTCACCGCGATCACCGCGCGCGGCGAGCCCGGCGTCGATCAGCTGCGCGCGGG
>JACXUS010000321.1 GCA_014763785.1 Sphingomonadales bacterium
TCTTCGGGGATGTTCTTCTTGATCTTGGCGTAGCGCTCGAACTCCTCGGCGACCGAGCGCAGCAGCGCACGGATCGTCTCGGTGTCGCCCTCGGTCTCGATCAGAGCCTCGGCCTCGGCTTCGAAATAGTTGTCGTTGGGCACGAAATCGGTGATGCGCACGCGGCTCTTGCCCTCGACGAGCACTTTCACGGTGCCATCGGGCAGTTTGAGCAGTTGCAACACATTGGCGAGCACGCCCACGCGGAAGATCCCGTCAGTGTCAGGGTCGTCCTGCGAGGGGTCGATCTGGCTCGCGAGCAAGATCTGACGGTCCTCGGCCATCACCTCTTCGAGCGCGCGCACGGATTTCTCGCGCCCGACGAAGAGCGGCACGATCATGTGGGGGAAGACCACGATGTCGCGCAGCGGCAGGACCGGATGGGTGACTGAGGTGAATTCGGTCATCGGCGTTCCTTTTCTGGCAGAAGGGTCCGGCCCCGATTTTCGGCAGCCACGTCCCTTCCCTGTTCAACCCAATATCTAGGAGGCGTATGGCGCCCATTCAACTAGGCCATGTCACTCACTCGTCACAATGCGCGTCCCACGCACGGGTCGCAAGAGCGGATCGGGAGATAGCGGAAAGGCGCTCCGCAGGCCAGCGAAAGGGTTGGGTGCGCGGCCAGCACTCAGCGCGGCAGGATCATTTCGGCCATCAATCCGCCAAGCCGTTCGGAATGCCCGAGTTTCAGCGACCCGCCATGGCTGCGCAGGATATCGGCCGCGATCGACAGGCCCAGCCCGACCCCCTGCCCGCGGTCCTGATTGCGCGCCGGATCAAGCCGGATGAAGGGCTTCAGCGCCTCCTCGCGCCGCTCGGGCGGGATCCCGGGCCCGTCATCCTCGACCACGATCCGCAGCGCGCGCGGCGTCAGCACCACCGAGACCTCGGCCCGCCGCCCATAGCGCACCGCATTGCCGATCAGGTTGTCCAGCGCGCGGCGCATCGCATCGGGGCGAAACAGGCAAGTCTCGCCCGTCTCCGGACAGGCGCGCAGCACCACCGCGCGGCCCATCCGCTGCGCATCCTCGACCACCTCGCGCGCGAAGCGGCAGGGATCGACGCGCTCGGGCTCGCCCGAGGTCGCCTCAGCGCGAGCAAATTCCAGAAACGCATCGACCAGCGCCGCCATCTCGGTCACGTCGCGCTCCATCGCGGCGATCTCGTCGCGGGTGTCCGCCGTCTCGGGCAACATCGACAGCCCCAGCCGGAGCCGCGTCAGCGGCGTGCGCAGATCGTGGCTGATCCCCGACAGCATCAGGGTCCGGCTCTCGATCTGCCGCTCGATCCGGGCGCGCATATCCAGAAACGCCGCCCCCGCCGAGCGCACCTCGAGCGCGCCCGCAGGCTTGTAGGGGATCGTACGCCCCTTGCCGAAGGCCTCGGCCGCGCGCGCCATCCGCCGGATCGGCCGCAGCTGATTGCGCAGGAAGAGATAGGCGATCACCGTCATCAGCAGGCTGACCACAAGCATCAGCACCAGAAGCTGATGCGGCGTGCTGGCCGAGACCCGCGCGCGGTCGAAGGCGATCTCCATCACCCCCTTCTGCGAGGCCAGAACGATGCGCACCCGCGACCCGGTCAGAAGGTCGATCGCCCGTACCCCGGCCAGATCGCGGCGCAGCACCGCAATCACCTCGCGCCCGGTCAGATCGTAGAAATAGCGCCGGTCGGTGGTCTCGCCCGCCACCGTCGGGCTGGCAGGCAGGTCGATCGCAAGGCCCAGCGGCACGGCCAGCGCCGCCACCTCGCGCCGCGCGGTCCCAAGATCGGGGGCGGCCTCGATCGTGCCCAGCACCAGCACGATCTCGCGCCGCATGGTTTCGGTCATCTGCTGGGTGACGCGCTCGAAATGGCGCTGGATGAACACGACCGAGACCACGATCTGGATCGTCACCACCGGCAGGATCAGGATCAGCGCGGCCCGCCCATAGAGCCCGCGCGGCAAGATCTGTTTGAGCCAGCTGAAATCCATGGCTAAACCTAGCCGGGCTCGGCACGGAGGAAAAGGGCGATGCAAGGACTGGAGCCGGGGATCCGGCGGATCGTGGCGCCGAACCCCTCGCCGATGACGCTACACGGCACGAATTCCTATGTGATCGGCACCGGCGCGGTGGCGGTGGTCGATCCGGGACCGGCTGACCCAGGCCATATCGCGGCGATTCTGGCGGGGCTCGCACCGGGTGAGCGGGTCAGTCATATTCTGGTGACCCATGCGCATCTCGATCATTCGCCGGGCGCGCGGCTTCTGTCGCAGGCCACCGGCGCGCCGGTTCTGGCCTTCGGGCGCCCTGACGCTGGGCGGTCCGCGGTGATGCAGGATCTGGCCGCGCGCGGCATTGCGGGCGGCGGCGAGGGGGTGGATCGCAGTTTTACCCCCGATGCGGTTCTGGCCGATGGCGAGGTGCTGGCACATGGCGACTGGTCGGTCACCGCGCTGCACACGCCCGGGCATTTCTGCAACCACCTGTGTTTTGCCGTGGGCGATGCGGTGCTGAGCGGCGATCATGTGATGGGCTGGGCCTCGACGCTGATCTCGCCGCCCGATGGCGACTTGGGCGATTATTTCCGCGCGCTGGCGCGGCTCGATGCTTTGGGCGCGCGGGTGCTCTACCCGGGCCATGGCGCGCCGGTGGCCGATCCCGCCGCGCGCATCGCCGCGCTGGCCGCGCATCGGCGCGAGCGTTCGGCGCAGATCCTTGCCGCGCTGGCCCAGGGCCCTGCCACCGTGGCCGAGCTGACCGCGCGCATCTATACCGACACGCCGCCCGCGCTGATGGCGGCTGCCGCCCGCAACGTTCTGGCGCATCTCATTGAAATGACGTTGCAAAACGAGGTGGCCCCGCAAGGCGCCCTGCACCCCGAGGCACGCTTCGCCCCCGTATGACAGCGAAATGAAAAAACCCGCGCAAGCCCCCCTTGCGCGGCACCGCCCCCCCCTTTATAGAACGGTGCGTGTTCCGGCGTAGCTCAGCGGTAGAGCAGTTGACTGTTAATCAATTGGTCGTAGGTTCGATCCCTACCGCCGGAGCCAAAATAAGCCCTTTAAGGTCAACGC
>JACXUS010000322.1 GCA_014763785.1 Sphingomonadales bacterium
GGCAGGGCTGCGCTGCGGGGGCCGGGGCCCGGATTGAAAAAGGCCGGGGTTTCCCCCGGCCTTGCTCTGTCGTGCGGCGCCGCCCTTAGCGGTCGGCCACCTCCACATAGTCGCGCGCCACAGGGCCGGTATATAGCTGACGCGGGCGGCCGATCTTGCCTTGCGGGTCGCCGATCATCTCTTTCCACTGCGAAATCCAGCCGACCGTGCGCGACAGCGCGAAGATCGGGGTGAACATCGCGGTCGGGAAGCCCATCGCCTCGAGGATGATCCCCGAGTAGAAATCGACGTTCGGATAGAGCTTCTTCGCGATGAAATACTCGTCATGCAGCGCGATCTTCTCGAGCTCCTTGGCGACCTGCAGCAGCGGGTTGTTGTGCACGCCCAGCAGCTCCAGCACCTCGTCGGCCGATTCCTTCATGACCTTGGCGCGCGGGTCGAAGTTCTTGTAGACCCGGTGGCCGAAGCCCATCAGCTTGAAGGGATCGTTCTTGTCCTTGGCGCGGGCGATGAACTCGGGGATCCGGTCCACGGTGCCGATCTCGCGCAGCATTTCCAGACAGGCCTGGTTGGCGCCGCCATGCGCGGGGCCCCAGAGGCAGGCGATCCCGGCCGCGATACAGGCGAAGGGGTTGGCGCCCGACGAACCCGCCAGACGCACGGTCGAGGTCGAGGCGTTCTGCTCGTGATCGGCATGCAGCGTGAAGATCCGGTCCATCGCTTTCGCCAGCGCCGGTTCCACATGATAGGGCTCGGCCGGAACCGAGAAGCACATGTGCAGGAAGTTCGACGCGTAATCCAGATCGTTGCGCGGATAGACGAAGGGCTGGCCGATCGAATATTTATAGGCCATCGCCGCGATCGTCGGCAGCTTCGCGATCAGCCGCATCGAGGCGACCTCGCGCTGCCACGGATCGTTGATGTCGAGGCTGTCGTGATAGAAGGCCGACATCGCGCCGACCACGCCGACCATCGTCGCCATCGGGTGGCTGTCACGGCGGAAGCCGCGGAAGAAGTTGTGGATCTGCTCGTGCAGCATAGTGTGCCGGGTGATCCGGAATTCGAAATCTTCCATCTGCTTGGCATTCGGCAATTCGCCGTTCAGCAGCAGGTAGCAGACCTCGAGGTAATGCGATTTCTCGGCCAGCTGTTCGATCGGATAGCCGCGATAGAGCAGCTCGCCCTTGTCGCCGTCGATATAGGTGATCGCCGATTCACAGGCCGCGGTCGAGGTGAAGCCGGGGTCGAAGGTGAAGACATCCGCCTGGGCATAGAGCTTGCGGATGTCGAGCACGTCGGGGCCCACGGACGGCGACATCACGGGGAGTTCGTAGGTCTTGCCATCGAGGGTGAGGGTGGCGACTCTGCTGGTTTCAGCCATGAGGATACCTTTCCTGTCGTCCGGCGGGGCCACGCCGGGAGTTACGGTCCGGTTGCCCGGAAAGGCGGCTGGGCCTCAGGCCGCCTGATCACTCAGCCTGGCCACAGTTTCGTCGCGGCCAAGGACAATCATCATGTCGAACACGCTGGGGGTCACGGAGCGCCCCGCGAGAGCCGCGCGCAGGGGGGCGGCCAGCTTGCCGAGCCCCAGCCCATGCGCCTGTGCGACTTGCCCCACGATGGCCTCCAATTCCTCCCGCGTCCAGCTAGCATTTTGCAGCTGCGGCGTCAATTCTTTCAGTATACCACGGGATACCGCATCCAGCGCGGCAGCCGCTTTGGCATCCAGCGCAAGCGGCCGCGAGGCCAGAACAAATTCCGCCTTTTCAAGAAGTTGTGGGAAGGTCTTCGCAGCGCCCTTCAGGAAGGGCAGCGCCGCGCACAGCCCCTGTGCCTGTGCGTCACTCAGCGGCGGCAGTGCTGCGGCTGCAAGATAGCCCGCGATCTGCGCCATCAGATCGGCATCCTCGGTCACCGCGATATGCTGGCCGCAGATGTTCTCCAGCTTCTTGAAATCGAGTCGCGCCGGCGCGCGGCCGATTCCCTCCAGCCCGAACCACGCCTGCGCCTGCGCATCGGTGAAGAATTCGTCATCGCCATGGCTCCAGCCAAGCCGCGCCAGATAGTTGCGCAGCCCCGAGGCCGGATAGCCCATCGCCTGATATTCCTCGAGCCCGACCGCGCCGTGGCGTTTCGACAGCTTCTTGCCATCGGGGCCGTGGATCAGCGGGATATGCGCGAAGACCGGCACATCCCAATCCATCGCATGATAGATCTGCATCTGCCGCGCGGCATTGACCAGGTGGTCATCCCCCCGGATCACATGGGTCACGCCCATGTCATGGTCATCGACAACGACGGCAAGCATGTAGGTCGGCGTACCATCAGAGCGTAAACAAACCATATCGTCGAGCTGGTCATTCTTCACCGTCACCTCGCCCTGCACCGCGTCGCGGATCACCGTCGCGCCCTCGCGCGGGGCTTTCAGACGGATCACATAGGGCGCGTCGGGGTGGCTTGCCGGATCGGCGTCGCGCCACGGGCTTTGGTAGAGGGTCGAGCGGCCCTCGGCGCGGGCGGCCTCGCGGAAGGCCTCGATCTCGGCCTGGCTGGCAAAGCATTTATAGGCGCGCCCGCGGGCGAGCATCTCGCGCGCCACCTCGGCATGGCGGTCGCGGCGCTCGAACTGGCTGACCACCTCGCCGTCATGGTCGAGGCCGAGCCAGTCGAGCCCCTTGAGGATCGCCGCCGTCGCCTCGGGGGTCGAGCGCTCGCGGTCGGTGTCCTCGATGCGCAGAAGGAAGGTGCCGCCATGGCCGCGGGCGAAAAGCCAGTTGAAAAGCGCCGTCCGCGCCCCGCCGATATGCAGATAGCCGGTGGGCGAGGGGGCGAAGCGGGTGACGATCTTGTCGGTCATCGGGTGCCTTTCTGCCACGATCGGCCCGGGGCTGGGCGGAAATCGCGGGCGCATTAACCATTCGTAAACCATGAAGCGCGAGGCTTCCTTGGCCAGAGGCATAAGCGCGCGCGGCGGCAGACTCAAGCATGCCGGTGCGCGCCGGGCCGGTGCAGGACGGAAGGGACGCGGGATTTTGGAGGCGGGCATTCAGCAGGCAGAGCCCGGGCGGGCGCGCACCGGCATGCTTGAG
>JACXUS010000067.1 GCA_014763785.1 Sphingomonadales bacterium
GCATTGGCGGTCACGGGCGGCAGGTTGATCGGTTCGGCGCGGTTCACCACGACGGCGGCCCCGGCCACCTGGCGGCACATGTCCAGCGTCCGGATCTGAGGGGATACGCTAAACCGACCGGTTCAGATTAAACATTTCGCGTTCGCCGCGCAAGCGGCGGCGCATGCAGCGGGAAAATGGGGGCGGGCCGAGGGCTTGGCAAGCGCGCGGGCTTGCGTGTAAGACGGGGCCGGACCGCGTGGAGACCCGATCTTGAGCAATCCCGAGAGTTTCATCGACGAGGTGACCGAAGAGGTCCGCCGCGACCGCCTCTATGCGGCGTTCCGCAAATATGGCTGGATCGGCGCGCTGGCGATCCTCGGCATCGTCGGCGGCGCGGCCTGGAGCGAATGGACCAAGGCGCAGGCGCGGGCCGAGGCGCAGGCCTTTGGCGATGCGGTTCTGGCCGCGGCGCAGGCCGAGGACCCCGAAGCCGCGCTGGCCGCGCTGCCCGCCAAGGGGGGCGCGCAGGCGGCGCTGGCCGCGCTGATGGCGGGCGCGCAGGCGGCGCAGGCGGGCGACACGGATGCGGCGCTGGTGCACTATCGCCGCGCGGGCGCCAGTGCCGATCTGCCCGCCAGCCTGCGCGATCTGGCGCGGCTCAAGGCGGTGATCATCGCGGGCGACAAGATGCCCGCGGCCGAGCGCGACGCCGAACTGGCCGCCTTGGCGCAGCCCGGTGCGCCCTATCGGCTGATGGCGGTCGAGCAACAGGCGCTGGCGCAGCTCGCCGCGGGCGAGCGCGACGCCGCGATCGCCACCGCGCGGGCGATTTTGGCCGATGCCGAAGTGACGCCGGGCTTGCAACAGCGCGCGTCTGAGTTGATTGTGGCGCTGGGTGGCGATCCGGCCCAGCAATGACCGGGCCGCGGCGGGCAGCCCCGCCAGACCCCCTGAAGACGAAGGCGAGGAGCGAGCGGTGAAAGCGATCCGGGGAATTGCGCTTGGCTGTCTGGCAGCCGTGGCGCTTGCGGCCTGCGAGAAGGAAGTGATCCTGCAAGGCGAGCGGCTGGAGCCGCGCGATGTGCTGGCCCCTGCGGCCGAGGCGCCCGCGGCGCTGCCCACTGCGCTGAAGCTGCCGGGCGCGCAGGCCAATGCCGAGTGGACCCACCGCGCGGGCAGCGCCTCGCATCTGTTGACCAACCCGGCGATCGGGGCGGGCACCACGCGGATCTGGTCGGCAAATATCGGCGCGAGTTCCGAGCGCAAGCACCGTATCACCGCCGATCCGGTGATCGCGGGCGGGCGGGTTTTCACCCTCGACAGCCGCTCGGATGTCTCGGCGACCTCGACCGCGGGCGCGAGCCTGTGGCGCACCGATCTGACACCCGCGGGCGAAAGCGCCGACAGCGCCTCGGGCGGTGGCCTCGCGGCGGCGGGCGGCACGCTTTACGTCACTACCGGCTTTGGCGAGCTGGTCGCGCTCGATCAGGCCTCGGGCAAGGTGCTGTGGCGGCAGAAATTCGATGCGGCCGTGGGCGGTGCGCCGACGGTCTCGGGCGAGATCGTCTATGTGGTGGCGCGTGATGCCAGCGCCTGGGCGGTGCGCACGACCGATGGCAAGGTGCTCTGGCAGCTGCCGGGCACGCCCTCGGGCTCGGGGATGACCGGCGTTTCGGCGCCCGCGGTCAATGACCGGATGGTGGTCTTCCCCTTCCCCTCGGGCGAGGTGATCGGCGCGCTGAAAAACGGCGGGCTGACGCTGTGGCAAAGCAAGGTCGCGGGCGCGCGTCCGGGCCGGGCCTATACGCGGGTGATCGACCTGACCGGCGATCCGGTGATCGCGGGCGATGTGGTCTATGCCGGCTCCTCGGCGGGCAAGGTGACCGCGCTGGACGTCAATTCGGGCGAGCGGCTCTGGACCGCGACCGAGGGCGCGGTGTCCCCGGTGCAGGTGGCGGGCGGCGCGCTCTTCCTTGTCAGCGACGAGAACCGTCTGGTGCGGCTCGATGCGGCCACGGGCGCGGTGGTCTGGGGCGTCGAGCTGCCCTATTTCACCAAGGACAAGGTGAAGAAACAGCAGTCGATCCATGTGCATTACGGCCCGCTTCTGGCCGGGGGCAAGCTGTTCCTCGCGTCCTCGGACGGGCTCCTGCGGGTCTATGATCCGGTCTCGGGCAATCTGATCGGTCAGGCCGAGATCCCCGGGGGCGCGGCCACCGATCCGGTCGTGGCGGGCGGCACGCTTTATGTTGTGGGCCGAAACGGGCAGCTTCACGCTTTCCGTTGACGGAAATACCGTGTATGGGGGCCGCTTGATCCGCCTCAGGAGGCAGAAATGAGCTTCACCCTGGCCATCGTGGGCCGTCCGAATGTCGGGAAATCGACGCTGTTCAACCGGCTTGTCGGCAAGCGCCTGGCGCTGGTCGATGACCAGCCGGGCGTGACCCGCGACCTGCGCGAGGGCGATGCGCGCCTTGGCGATCTGCGCTTCATCGTGATCGATTCGGCGGGTCTGGAACTGGCCGAGGATGACAGCCTGCAGGGCCGGATGCGCCGCCTGACCGAACGCGCGGTGGAAGAGGCGGACGTTTGCCTGTTCCTGATCGACGCGCGGATGGGGGTGACCCCGGCCGATGAAATCTTCGCCGATATCCTGCGCCGCAAGAATGCGCATGTGATCGTGGCGGCGAACAAGGCCGAGGGCCGCGCGGGCGATGCCGGTGCCATCGAGGCCTGGTCGCTGGGCCTCGGCGAGCCCGTGCGCATCTCGGCCGAGCATGGCGAGGGGCTGGATGATCTCTATGATATCCTGCGCCCGATCGCCGACGAGTTTGCCGAGAAGCACAAGGCGAACCTGCCCGAGGTCGAGGTCGAGATCGAGGAAGACAGCGAGGAGGATGACGAGACCACCTATCGCGCCCCCTCGGCCGCGCGGCCCCTGCAGCTCGCGGTGATCGGCCGCCCGAATGCCGGGAAATCGACCCTGATCAACAAGATCATCGGCGAGGATCGCCTGCTGACCGGCCCCGAGGCCGGGATCACCCGCGACGCGATCTCGGTCACCACCGAATTCATGCAGACCCCGATGCGGATCTGGGACACCGCGGGCATGCGCAAGCGCGGCAAGATCAACGACAAGCTGGAAAAGCTGTCGGTCGCCGATGGCCTGCGCGCGGTGCGCTTCGCCGAGGTGGTCGTGGTGCTTCTGGACGTGAATATCCCCTTCGAGACGCAGGATCTGCGGATCGCGGATTTCGCGGAAACCGAGGGCCGCGCGGTGGTCGTCGCCGCGAACAAATGGGATCTGGAAGAGGACAAACCGGCCAAGCTCAACGAGCTGCGCGAGGCGTTTGAGCGCCTTCTTCCGCAGCTGCGCGGCGCGCCTCTGGTCACCGTTTCGGCCAAGACCGGCAAGGGGCTTGACCGGCTGCATGATGCGATCCTCAAGGCGCACCGGGTCTGGAACCGCCGGGTGCCGACCGCGAAGCTGAACCAGTGGCTGGGTGCCATGACCGAGGCGCATCCGCCGCCCGCGCCGGGCGGGCGCCGGATCAAGCTGCGCTATATGACGCAGGTGAAGACCCGGCCGCCGGGCTTCGTGGTCAAGGCGACCCATACCGATCAGATCCCGGAAAGCTATTCGCGCTATCTGGTCAACGGCCTGCGCGCCGATTTCGACATGCCGGGCACGCCGATCCGGATCACCTTCCGCGATCAGGGGACGAGCAACCCCTACAAGGACCGCAAGAAATCGATCCCCTCGCGGCTGACGAAGCACGTCGAGGCCAAGAAGCACGCCGCGCGCAAGGAAAAGGGTCTGTCCTCGAAGCCGAAGAAATAAGGGCTGCGTGGCAGTGGTGAGATTTGGGGTCGGTCCTGTGCGGGATCGGCCCTTTTTCTTGGCGAAAATACTCCCGCCGGAGGCGCGGGCTGGCCAAGGGCGGAAAGGTGAGTATTTGGGCCAAGAAGAAGCCCAAGGCGGGGTCTGGGGGCGGTCTTTGGCTTGGATCAGCCGCGGCCTGCGCGCCACAGCGTCAGGGCCGCGAGCGCCAGCGCAAAGGCGATGCTCAGCGCAGCAAGGCCGCCGGGCGCACCCCAATTGGCCACCGCGACACCAAAGAGCGCCCAGATCACCCCCGCCGCATAGGCGGGGCTCGGTCCGAGGCGCCAGATCAGCGCAAGGGCCACAAGGGCGGCGAGGCTCAGGAGCAGATAGCTTGAGGTCATCGGGGCGAGCAGGCCATAGCCGATCAGCACCGTGCCGGTGGCGACCGCCGTCGCGGCCGTCAGCCATCCGGCATAGAGCGCGGGCGCGGCGGCGGCCCAGCGGCCCACCGCGGCCACGGGCGTGCGCGCCATCGCCCAGAGCGCGGTCGCCGCCATCACCCAGATCTGCACGGTCGCCAGCACCGGCGCGCGCATCGCCACCTCGAGCCAGCTCGCGCCAAGCGCCATCGACAGGAACAGGGGCCAGCGCCCCGCATCCCAGCCGGGCGCTTCGGCGCGGCGCAAAAGCCCATAGCCCGCCTGTGCGATCAGCCCCAGATAGATCAGCCCCCAGATCGAAAACGCCCAGCCCACCGGCTGCAACGGCGGGTCGATCACCGGCACCGGGAAGGCTTGGGCATCATAGCCGCGGAAATTGCGCGCCGCATAGGAGGCCGCCGCAAAGGCCAGCGCCGCCACGAGAACCAGAATCGCCTTCATCCGTGTCATGCCGCTTGTCCTTTGGGGCCGTTGCGCAGGGGCACAACGCAAAGCGGCGCGAATGGTTTCGCGCCGCGAGCTGTTTTTGCGATGTCAGACCAGCGCGCCGTTCACCAGCCGGGTTTTGCCGCCCAAGTAAGGGTGCAGAGCCGCGGGCAGGGTTACCGAGCCGTCCTCCTCCTGACCGTTTTCCAGCACCGCGATCAGGCAGCGCCCGACGGCAAGGCCCGAGCCGTTCAGCGTGGCGACGAAATCGGGCTTGCCGCCATCGGCCGGGCGATAGCGCGCATTCATCCGGCGCGCCTGAAACTGGCCGCAGGTCGAGCAGCTGGAAATCTCGCGATAGGTGTTCTGGCCGGGCAGCCAGACTTCCAGATCATAGGTCTTCTGGCTGCCAAAGCCCATGTCGCCGGTGCAGAGCACGATCCGGCGATAGGGCAGGCCGAGGCGTTCCAGAACGGCCTCGGCGCATTTGGTCATGCGTTCATGCTCGGCGATCGCGTCCTCGGGGCGGCAGATCGTCACCATCTCGACCTTCTCGAACTGGTGCTGGCGCAGCATGCCGGCGGTGTCCTTGCCGGCCGAGCCTGCTTCGGAGCGGAAGCAGTTCGTATGCGCGGTCATGCGAATGGGCAGGGCGCTATCTTCCAGCACCTCGCCCGCGACGAAGTTCGTCAGCGTCACCTCGGCCGTCGGGATCAGCCACCAGCCGTTCGTCGTCTGATAGCTGTCCTCGCCGAATTTCGGCAGGTTGCCGGTGCCCAGCATCGCCTCGGGGCGCACGAGGACCGGGGTGATGTTCTCGGTCAGCTCATGCTCGGTCACATGCAGGTCGAGCATGAATTGCGCCAGCGCCCGGTGCACGCGCGCAACCCCGCCCTTGAGCACGACAAACCGCGCGCCGGAAAGCTTCGCCGCGGTCTCGAAATCCATCGCGGCGCCGACCGCGCTCAGCTGGTAGTGCTCGCGCGGGGTGAAGGCGAAATTGCGCGGGCTTCCCCAGCGGTGGATTTCGACGTTGCCGTCCTCGTCGGCGCCATCGGGCACCTGATCGAGCGGGCTGTTCGGGATCCACAAGAGCCGGTCGCGCAGCTCGGTATCCTTGGCCGCGGCCTCGGCCTGCATTGCGGCGACTTCCGATTTCTTCTCGGCCACCAGCGCGCGCAGGCGCTCGAATTCGGCCTCATCGCCCTTGGCCTTGGCGGCGCCGACCAGTTTGGAGGCGGCGTTTTGCTCGGCCTGCGCGGTCTCGGCGGCATGGATCGCGGCGCGGCGCGCCTCGTCGAGGCCGAGGATCTCCGAGGCGAGCGGCGAGAGCCCCCGCCGCGCGAGTCTGGCGTCGAACTGATCGGGGTTGTCGCGGATCGCGCGGATATCGTGCATGGGGCACCTTCAGGCTGTTGGGCAAGTCTTGCGCGACCGGGTGTAGCGCGGAAAGATGCGGCATGAAAGCCCCGGCGGGCGCGCGGCTGACATGGGTCAAGGCGCAGGCCCTTGCGAGGGGGTTGAATTTTCGATAAGCGACACACATTCAAGAAGCGGAATTTATTCCGCGGCCCAGATCGCCCGCCTGAGCGCAAAGGCGCCTGACCGACCGGACCCGAGGGAGGACCCGAGATGAGATCGACACTGACGGCGCTGCTGCTGAGCGCGATGATCCTGCCCGGGGCACGGGCGGCCGTGGCCGAGCCCTTCGTGGTGGCGCAAAGCCCGATGACCGATTGGAAGGCGGTCTTTGGCCGGGTCGAGGCCAAGGATACGATCGCGGCGCGCGCGCGTTTGGGCGGCACTCTGGTTGCGCTGAACGTGGCCGAGGGCGATCAGGTGCAGGCCGGGCAGGTGCTGGGCACGATCGTAGATGAGAAGATCGCCTTTCAGCTGAGCGCCATCGACGCGCAGATCACCGCACTCGAATCGCAGCTGTCGAATGCCCGCACGGAACTGAAACGCGCCGAGGAGCTGCGGGCCCGTGGCGTGGCCACCACCCAGCAATTTGACGCGCTGCAAACCCAGGTCGATGTCTATCTGAGCCAGATCGAGGCGCAGCGCGCGACCCGCAAGGTGACCGAGCAACAGGCGACCGAGGGCACGGTGCTGGCGCCGATCTCGGGCCGGGTCTTGCGCGTGCCGGTGGCCAAGGGCGCGGTGGTGATGGCGGGCGAGAGCATCGCGACGGTGGCGGGCGGCGGGTTCTTCCTGCGCGTCTCGGTGCCCGAACGGCACGCGATGGCGATGGCCGAGGGCGATGCGATCACCATCGAAACCGCCGATGGCACGGTCGAGGGCCATGTCGCCAAGGTCTATCCGCTGATCGAGGGCGGCCGGGTGACGGCCGATGTCGAGGTCCCCGACCTCGATGCGAAATTCGTCGATGCGCGGGTGCTGGTGCGGCTGCCCTTGGCGAAGCGTCAGGCGATCCTGATCCCGGCCGATCTGATCAAGACCCATGCCGGCCTTGATTTCGTGGCGCTGGAGGCCGAGGGCGGCACGGTTGAGCGCGCCGTGGTGCCGGGTGAGCGGTTTACCCAAGATGGCGTCGAGATGGTCGAGATCGTGACCGGCCTTGCGGGCGGCGAGCGGGTGGTCGGCCATGGCGAGTGATCTCAACTCCGGCCCGCAACACCCCGAGAATATTGACGAATTCTCGGGCGAGAAGCTCGGGATCGCGGGCCGTCTGACCCGCGCCTTCATCCGCTCGGCGCTGACGCCGCTCTTCATCCTCGCCGCGCTGGCGGTGGGCCTTGTGGCCCTTGTCAGCCTGCCGCGCGAGGAAGAGCCGCAGATTTCCGTGCCGATGGTCGATATCCACCTGCAGGCCCCCGGCCTGAAGGCCGAGGACGCGATGAAGCTCGTGACCGAGCCGATGGAAACGATCATCAAGGGCATCAACGAGGTCGAGCACGTCTATTCCCAGACCTCGGATGATTATGCGCTGGTGATGGCGCGGTTCGTGGTCGGCACCTCGGCCGATGCGGCGATCCTGCGGGTGCATGAGAAGGTGCGCGCCAATATGGACCGCATCCCCAAGGGCATCGCCGAGCCGATGATCGTGGCGCGCGGCATTGACGATGTGGCGATCGTGGCGCTGACGCTGTCGGGCACGCCGGGCAGCGACATTGGCGCCAATGACCTGACGCGGATCGCGCGCGAATTGCAGACCGAGGTCACCAAGATCGAGAATGTGGGCCTGAGCTATATCGTGGGCGAGGCGCATGAGGCGATCCGGATCGCGCCCGATCCCGAGAAGCTCGCGCTTTATGGCATCACGCTGCAGCAGCTGTCGCGCAAGATCGAACAGGCCAACCGCAGCTTCTCGACGGGGCGGCTGCGTGACGGGGGCGAGCAGATTGACCTTGTGGCGGGCAAGACGCTGACCGCGCCCTCGGAGATCGCGGGGCTTCTGCTGACCGCGCTCGACGGTCGGCCGGTCTATGTGGCCGATGTGGCGCGCGTCGACTATGTCGGCGACACGACCGATCATATCGTGGCGAATGTCACGCGCGATGCGGAGGGGCTTGATCGCCGCCCGGCGGTGACGCTGGCGATTGCCAAGCGGGCGGGGGCCAATGCGGTTGTGGTGGCCGAGCAGATCCTGCACCGGGTGGAAGAGCTCAAGGGCGAGCTGATCCCCGCCAATGTCGAGGTGCAGATCACCCGCGACTATGGCGAGACCGCGAATGAAAAGGCCAATGAACTGCTGTTCCACCTTGGCCTTGCCACCGTGTCGATCATTGCGCTGGTGCTGTTCTCCATCGGCTGGCGGGAAAGCATCGTGGTGGCGATCGTCATTCCGGTGACCATCCTGCTCACGCTCTTTGCGGCCAATGTCATGGGCTATACGCTCAACCGGGTGTCGCTCTTCGCGCTGATCTTCTCGATCGGGATTCTGGTCGATGACGCGATCGTGGTGATCGAGAATATCGCGCGGCACTGGGCGATGAAGGGGCCGGGCGACCGGGTCCACAAGGCCATCGTGGCGGTGGCCGAGGTCGGCAACCCGACCATTGTCGCGACCCTGACCGTCGTCGCGGCGCTTCTACCGATGCTGTTCGTCAGCGGGCTGATGGGCCCCTATATGTCGCCCATTCCGTCGAATGCCTCGGCGGCGATGATCTTTTCCTTCTTCGTTGCGGTGATCGTCACGCCCTGGCTGATGGTCAAGGTCGCGGGGCGGGCGGATATGAGCGGCCACGCCGAGGGGCCGGGCCATCATGCGGGCGGCAAGCTTGGCGCGATTTACGAACGCGTGGCGCGGCCGGTGCTGAAATCCAAAGGGACGGCGGGGCTGTTTTTGCTGGTCACGGTGGTGCTCAGCTTCGGCTCGCTCGGGCTGCTTTATACCAAGCATGTCACGGTGAAACTGCTGCCCTTCGACAACAAATCCGAGCTGAGCGTGGTGATCGACCTGCCCGAGGGCTCTTCGGTCGAGGCGACCGATGCCGTGGCGCAGAAGGTGGCCGCGGTGGTGACCGAGCTGCCCGAGGTGGTCTCGGTCCAGACCCATGCCGGCGCCGCGGCGCCGTTTAACTTCAACGGGCTCGTGCGGCACTATTACCTGCGCGAATATCCCTGGCAGGGCGATGTGCAGATCAACCTGACGCCCAAGGGCGAGCGCGACCGCACCAGTCACGATCTGGCGCTGGAGATCCGCACGCTGGTCAGCGCGCTCGACCTGCCGCCGGGCACCAGCCTGAAGACGGTCGAGCCGCCGCCCGGTCCCCCGGTGATCGCGACGCTTCTGGCCGAGGTCTATGGCCCCGATGCGGAAACGCGCCGCGCGGCGGCGGCGAAGATCCGTCAAGCCTTTGAATCTGTGCCCTATATCGTCGATGTGGATGACAGCTTCGGCACCCAGGCGCGGCGGCTGCGGGCGACGATTTCCGAGGATGATCTCGAATTCTTCGAGGTGAGCGAATCCGATGTGTTCGACACGCTCGGGCTGCTCAACGGCTCGACCACGGTCGGCTATTCGCACCGCGGCAATGAACGCGCGCCCCTGCCCATCGTGATGGAGCGCGCCAAGGGCGCCCGGGTGATGGACGAGGCGACGCTCTCGACGCCGATCCCGGCGACGCTGTTGCCCGGTGCGCGCGGCGTGGTCGAACTGGGCGATGTGGTCACCGTGACCGAGGAAAAGGCGAGCTACCCGATCTTTCGCCACAACGGGCGCGAGGCCGAGATGGTGCAAGCCGAGCTCGCGGGCACCTTCGAGGCGCCGCTTTACGGCATGATCGCCGTGCATGAGGCGCTGGAGGGCATCGACTGGGCCCCGGGCGAGAAGCCGGTGATCAGCCTGCATGGCCAGCCCGAGGATGAAAGCCATGTGACGCTTCTGTGGGACGGCGAATGGGAGGTGACATGGGTCACCTTCCGCGACATGGGCGCGGCCTTTGGCGTGGCGCTGCTGGGGATCTATATTCTGGTGGTGGCGCAATTCGGGTCGTTCCGGCTGCCTCTGGTGATCCTGACGCCGATTCCGCTGACCTTCCTCGGGATCATGGCGGGGCATCTGATCTTCCACGCGCCGTTCTCGGCCACCTCGATGATCGGCTTCATCGCGCTGGCGGGGATCATCGTGCGCAACTCGATCCTCTTGGTGGATTTCATCCGCCATGCCGACCGGACCGGCAAGTCCGAGGTCGATATCCTGCTGGAAGCCGGCGCGATCCGGTTCAAGCCGATCCTGCTGACCGCTGTGGCGGCGATGATCGGCGCGGTGGTGATTCTGGCCGATCCGATCTTCCAGGGGCTGGCGATTTCGCTGTTGTTCGGGCTCCTCAGCTCGACCTTGCTCACCGTGCTGGTGATCCCGGCGATCTACCGGATCTTCAAGACCTGACGGGCTGTGCAAATGACTGGGGCAGGGGGCGCGGGTTGCGCCCCCTTTTCCTTTGCGCAAGGGCGCGCGCGTGGCAGGTTCGGGACGCTCCGCGGGGAGTATTTTGGCCAAGAAGAAGCCAAGGCTCAGCGCACCCCGGGTCCTCTGCGGGGGCGTTCGGTTTCTCCTGGTGCAAATACTCCCCGCGGAGCGGCCGCGGTTGGCCCGGGGGCGCGCGTTCAGTCGGGCTGGAAACCGGTGATCAGCTGGCGCAGCCCGATCAGCCCGCCCGCGACGATCGCAGCCAGCGTGACCGGCGCCGAGAAGGCCAGCACCGACATTGCGCTGACGCCCTGACCGATCGAGCAGCCAAGCGCGACCGTGCCGCCGATGCCCATCAGCGCCGCGCCCATCACCTGACGGCCGAGCTCGCGCGGGTCCTCGCAGGCCTCCCAGCGGAAAAGGCCGCGCAGCGCCGAGCCGGTGAAGGCGCCGCCAAGGACGCCGGCCACAAGGCCAACCGAGAAGCTGATCCCGCCCGCGCTCGAGGTCATGAACCACAGGATGGTGCGGCCCAGCGGCGCGGTGAAGGAGGGCGCCTCGACGCCCACCGCGCCGAAGCTCTCGCGATAGGCAAGCGTCGTGCCGATCAGGCACCACACGACCGCGAGCCCCGCCGCGACGCCCCAGGCGAGGCGGCGACGGTCGGCGCGCAGGGCCGGATAGGCCAGCGCCCAGGCCAGAAACCCGGCCGCGGCGATCAGCGCGAATACAAAGGGCGGCAGGCCGCTGCGTCCGCCCAGCCAATGCGCGATGCCCTGCGGCGCCGCGGCCTCGGCTTGCGGGAAGAGCATCACCCGCAGCGCGGCCAGCGGCCCCGAGAGCGTGGCGAAGGCGAAGATGCCCATCACCACCACCACGACCAGCGCCCGAAGATCGCCGCCGCCAAAGCGCACCAGCGCGCCAAAGCCGCAATTGCCCGCCAGCGCCATGCCATAGCCGAAGATCAGCCCGCCCACGATCGAGCCAAGCGGGTTCCAGGCGAGCGTGTGATAGAAGGTCGCGGTCAGATCGGCCCAGCCCATCGCCTCGGCCCCGAAGGCGCCAAGGATCGCCACCGCCAGCACCACGCCCCAAAGCCGCAGCCGCCGCTGATCCTTGCCATAGGCCGCCGATTCCAGCGCGCCGAGCGTGCAGAAATCACCCAGCCGCGCCGCAAGGCCCAGCACCAGCCCGCCGCTCAGGCCGACCAGTGCCGCGACCAGTTCCATTGGAAGATGTCCCATGCTGCCCCCTCCCTGACGCCGCGTGGTTCCGTTTTCAGACGGCTCAGTCGCCGTTGCAGAACATGTCGTAGACCAGCTCGATCAGCCGCGCCGCGCGCGGGTCCGAGAGCGAGTAATAGATCGCCTTGCCCTCGCGCCGGCAGCTCACCAGCCCCTCAAGGCGCAGCCGCGCCAGTTGCTGGCTGACCGCGGCCTGCCGCGACTCGAGCAGGTTTTCGAGCTCTGTCACCGATTTCTCGCCCGAGCTGAGGTGGCACATGATCATCAGCCGCCCCTCATGCGCGAGCGCCTTGAGCAGGTTGGCGGCGGCCTGAGCGCGGCCCATCATTTCTTCGGCATCGAGCCGCGCGCAGCGATCCGCGCCGGTCTCTGCCTGCGGGTCGGAACCCGGTGCCACCGGATCATAACCGTTTTCGCTGCCATCGGGTGCCATTGGCCCCGCTCTCCTTGGTCTTCAGGGGCTTCGCCCGGGG
>JACXUS010000323.1 GCA_014763785.1 Sphingomonadales bacterium
ATCGGCCTGCCCGCGATCATCCGCCCGGCCTTTACCCTTGGCGGCACCGGCGGCGGCGTGGCCTATAACCGCGACGATTACGAGGCGATCATCCGCTCGGGCCTTGATGCCTCGCCCGTCGCGCAGGTGCTGGTCGATGAAAGCCTGCTGGGCTGGAAAGAATATGAAATGGAGGTTGTCCGCGACAAGGCGGACAATGCGATCATCGTCTGCTCGATCGAGAACATCGACCCGATGGGCGTGCATACGGGCGATTCGATCACCGTGGCCCCGGCGCTGACGCTGACCGACAAGGAATATCAGATCATGCGCAACGGCAGCATCGCCGTGCTGCGCGAGATCGGCGTGGAGACCGGCGGCTCGAACGTGCAATGGGCGATCAACCCTAAGGACGGCCGCATGGTGGTGATCGAGATGAACCCGCGGGTGTCGCGGTCCTCGGCGCTCGCGTCGAAGGCGACCGGCTTCCCGATTGCCAAGATCGCCGCGAAACTGGCGGTGGGCTATACGCTCGACGAGCTGGACAACGACATCACCAAGGTCACGCCCGCCAGCTTCGAGCCGACGATCGACTATGTCGTGACCAAGATCCCGCGCTTTGCCTTCGAGAAATTCCCGGGGTCCAAGGCAGAGCTGACCACCGCGATGAAATCGGTGGGCGAGGCGATGGCAATCGGCCGGACCTTCCACGAATCGGTGCAAAAGGCGCTGGCCTCGATGGAAACCGGGCTGACCGGCTTTGACGAGATCTCGATCCCCGGCGCGCCCGACAAGGCGGCGGTGATCAAGGCGATTTCCAGCCAGACGCCCGACCGGCTGCGGCTGATCGCGCAGGCGATGCGCCATGGCCTCAGCGATGACGAGATCGTCGCCGCGACCAGTTTCGATCCGTGGTTCCTGTCGCGCATCCGCGAGATCATCGACGCCGAAGCCGCCGTGCGCAAGAATGGCCTGCCGCTGGACGAAAAGGGCCTGCGCGGGCTCAAGATGATGGGCTTTACCGATGCGCGTCTCGCCAAGCTGACCGGCCGGGACGAGGCGCAGATCCGCCGCGCCCGCCGCAATCTGGGCGTGAAGGCCGTCTTCAAGAGCATCGACACCTGCGCCGCCGAGTTCGAGGCCCAGACCCCCTATATGTATTCGACCTACGAGGCGCCCGCGATGGGCGATGTGGAATGCGAAGCCCGCCCGAGCGACCGCAAGAAGGTGGTGATCCTCGGCGGCGGCCCGAACCGGATCGGTCAGGGGATCGAGTTCGACTATTGCTGCTGCCATGCCTGTTTCGCGCTGACCAAGGCCGGCTATGAAACGATCATGGTCAACTGCAACCCGGAGACGGTCTCGACCGACTACGACACCTCGGATCGCCTCTATTTCGAGCCGCTGACGCTGGAGCATGTTCTGGAAATCCTGCGCATCGAGCAGGAAAACGGCACGCTGCATGGCGTCATCGTGCAGTTCGGCGGACAGACGCCGCTGAAACTGGCCAATGCGCTCGAGGCTGAGGGCATCCCGATCCTCGGCACCACGCCCGATGCAATCGACCTCGCTGAGGACCGCGAGCGGTTCCAGAAGCTGCTGAACGATCTCGGGCTGAAACAGCCGGTCAACGGTATCGCGCATTCCGACGCCGAGGCCTTCGAGATCGCGGGCCGCGTCGGCTATCCGCTGGTGATCCGCCCCTCCTATGTGCTGGGCGGCCGCGCGATGGAGATCGTGCGCGATCTGGATCAGCTGAAACGCTATATCACCACCGCGGTCAGCGTCTCGGGCGACAGCCCGGTGCTCTTGGACAGCTATCTCTCGGGCGCGATCGAGGTCGATGTCGATGCGCTCAGCGATGGCGAGACGGTCCATGTCGCGGGCATCATGCAGCATATCGAAGAGGCGGGCGTCCATTCGGGCGACAGCGCCTGCTCGCTGCCGCCCTATTCGCTGAGCCCCGAGATCGTCGCCGAGCTGAAGGCGCAGACCGTCAAGATGGCGCTGGCGCTGCGCGTCGTCGGCCTGATGAACGTGCAATTCGCGATCAAGGACGGCGTGATCTATGTCCTTGAGGTGAACCCGCGCGCCTCGCGCACCGTGCCCTTCGTCGCCAAGGCCACCGATTCGGCCATCGCCTCGATCGCGGCGCGGCTGATGGCGGGCGAGCCGATGGCGCATTTCCCGCAGCGCGCGCCCTATCCCGAAGGCGTGGGCCCGGAAACGCCCCTGCCCTTCGCCGATCCGCTGACGCTGGCCGATCCGAACACGCCGTGGTTCTCGGTCAAGGAAGCGGTGCTGCCCTTTGCGCGCTTCCCCGGGGTCGATACGCTGCTGGGGCCGGAGATGCGCTCGACCGGCGAGGTGATGGGCTGGGACCGCAACTTCCCGCGCGCCTTCCTCAAGGCGCAGATGGGCGCGGGCACGATCCTGCCGACCGCGGGGCGCGTGTTCCTGTCGATCAAGGATGCCGACAAGTCGGATGAGCTGGCCGATGCCGCGCGCGATCTGGTCGCGATGGGCTTCACCCTCGTTGCGACGCGGGGCACGCATGCGTGGCTCGCCGAAAAGGGCGTTGCCGCCGAGCAGGTGAACAAGGTCTATGAGGGCCGCCCGAACATCGTGGACCGCCTGAAGAACGGCGATATCCAGCTGGTGATGAACACCACCGAGGGCAGCCAGTCGGTCAGCGACTCGCGCGAGATCCGCGCCGTCGCGCTCTATGACAAGATCCCCTATTTCACCACCGCCGCCGCCAGCATCGCCGCCGTCGCCGCGATGAAGTCCCGCGGCGAGGGCGAGATCAGCGTACGTCCGCTGCAGGCCTGAGGCCCGCCGCACCGCAACAGCAAACGCGCGCCTCCGGGCGCGCGTTTGCGTTCAGATCAGCGGCACCAGCGGCACGCCATGGCCGCAAGCCGCCAGCAGAAGCGCAAGGCCCAAAGCCCAAAGCCGTTTCATCTGAAATCCCCCCATTTGCGCCGAGGCTAGGGCCAGGACTCACAACCAGAACATGACGGTCGCTGCGATGCAGATGGCGGAGAGGAAGATCTCGCCGCATCTGTCGTAGCGAGTGGCGATGCGGCGCCAGTC
>JACXUS010000324.1 GCA_014763785.1 Sphingomonadales bacterium
TACCGGTGTAGGTCGGCTCGACCGAGACGGGCTCGGCCGGCATCGGCTCGGATTTGGGGGCACAGGCAGCGGCAAAGGCCACCAGAGCAAGGGCAAGAAGCGCTTTCTTCGACATGTCACTCTCCTGACCGGACCGGGGGTCGCGGGCCTCGCGCCGCCCACAGGGCCGATATTGTTGCAAGTTTGGGGCAAGGCGCCCGGAGTCATTCTAGCACAGCGCCGCGCATTGCCCAGAGCGATCTGGCGGCGCGCGGGGGCCACGCGGGCCGCCGCGCCGCCCAGACCGCCGCCCAGCCCGGCCAACCGCGCATCCGCGGCCAGCCGCACCCGCCCGGACAATTGCACCCGACCGGCCAGCCGCGAAAGCCCGCGCCGGGGGCGCGCCATCGCCCCCTGCCCTGCCCCGCCGATCTGCCGCTGCCGCGCCATCAATAGAACTCCCAGATGCAGGCCCCGTCCGCGACGGAATAGGCCTCGAAATACTGCACCGCCTCGGTGTCGACCTCGCCGAACGGGACCCAGCGGTCCGCAAGGCTGATCACGATCTGCGCCGGAGCGGGCCCGGTTGCGGGCAGCCGCTGCAGCGCAAAACTGTTGCACAGCGCCTCCATATCAGAGAGCGCGGCCTCCGCCTCGAGCGGGTCGGTGCCCCCGATCTGCGGCGCAAGGAACCGGAAGCGCAGCGTCAGCCCCATCGGCCCCTGCGCATCCGAAATCGTCTCGATGAACCGCACCATCTGCCCCGAAGGGACCGGGATCGGCGGCGCATCGGGCAGGACCACGCCCGCGCCGGGAACCTCGGACGCCACCCCCGCCTCTTGGGCAAGGGCCCCGCCCGCGAGGTGGGCCCGGGCAGTCAGCACCAGCGCCAGCAGGGCAACCGCCCCCCGGCCCCGGCGCCAGAACTGCCCGGTCCGCTGCCCCATTCCGCGCCCCTCAGAGCGGAATATTGTCGTGTTTTTTCCAGGGGTTCGACAGCTTCTTGCTGCGCAGGCTGGCAAAGGCCCGCGCCACGCGCCGCCGGGTCGAACGGGGCTGGATCACCTCGTCGATGAAGCCCTTCTCGGCCGCGACGAAGGGGTTGGCGAAGCGCTCTTCGTAATCCTTGGTGCGCGCCGCGATCTTCTCGGCATCGCCCAGCTCGCTGCGATAGAGGATCTCGGTCGCGCCCTTGGCGCCCATCACGGCGATCTCGGCGGTGGGCCAGGCATAGTTGAAATCGCCCCGCAGGTGCTTCGAGGCCATGACGTCATAGGCGCCGCCATAGGCCTTGCGGGTGATCACGGTGACCTTCGGCACGGTCGCCTCGCCATAGGCAAACAGCAGCTTCGCGCCGTGCTTGATGACCCCGCCATATTCCTGCGCGGTCCCCGGCAGGAAGCCGGGCACATCGACGAGCGTCAGGATCGGGATCTCGAACGCATCGCAGAAGCGCACGAAGCGCGCGGCCTTGCGCGAGCTGTCGATATCGAGGCAGCCGGCCAGCACCATCGGCTGGTTCGCGACGACGCCCACCGACTGCCCCTCGATGCGGATGAAGCCGGTGATGATATTGCCCGCGAAATCGCGCTGGATCTCGAAGAAGTCGCCCTCGTCGGCGATCTTCGTGATCAGCTCTTTCATGTCATAGGGCATGTTCGGGTTGGCGGGGATCAGCGTGTCGAGGCTGTCCTCGATGCGGTCGACCTCGTCGAAGAAGGGGCGCACGGGGGCCTTCTCGCGGTTCGAGAGCGGCAGGAAGTCGATCAGGCGGCGGGTTTCCGCAATCGCCTCGACATCGTTTTCAAAGGCCGCATCGGCGACCGAGCTTTTCTTGGTGTGGGTCGAGGCGCCGCCCAGTTCCTCGGCGGTGACGATCTCGTTCGTCACGGTCTTCACCACATCGGGGCCGGTCACGAACATGTAGGAGCTGTCCTTCACCATGAAGATGAAGTCGGTCATCGCCGGGCTGTAGACCGCGCCGCCCGCGCAGGGGCCCATGATCAGGCTGATCTGCGGCACCACGCCCGAGGCCATGATGTTGCGCTGGAACACCTCGGCGTAACCGGCGAGGCTGGCCACGCCCTCCTGAATCCGCGCGCCGCCCGAATCGTTCATGCCAATCACCGGCGCGCCGTTCTGCATCGCCATATCCATGATCTTGCAGATCTTTTCCGCATGGGTTTCCGACAGCGAGCCGCCGAAGACGGTGAAATCCTGGCTGAAGACATAGACCATGCGGCCGTTCACCGTGCCCCAGCCGGTGACCACGCCGTCGCCCGCGGGCTTGTCCCCCTCCATCCCGAAATCGGTGCAGCGGTGGGTCTTGAACATGTCGAATTCTTCGAAGGACCCCTCGTCCAGCATCAGCTCGATGCGCTCGCGCGCGGTCAGCTTGCCTTTCTTGTGCTGCGCCTCGATGCGGCGCTCGCCCCCGCCCAGACGGGCCGCGGCACGGCGCTCTTCGAGCTGATTCAGGATGTCTTTCATCGGGGTCCCCTCCGCAAATTTTCCGGCACCCTACAACTGCGCAAGATTATTACAAAGGAGATTTCGGAAAATTTGCATAGCTTTGGCAGGCGGCGCTCCGCAAATTGCAACACTGCGAATTTCCGACCCCGGCGGCGATGCCGAGAGGCACTGGAACGGGCCCCGCGGCTGCGCTAGGCAGAGCCGTCACCCCGGAGGTTTTCATGTCGCTCAACGCTCTGCCCGCGCCGGTCGTCACGGTCCTGCTGCTGACCGCCTCGAACCTGTTCATGACCGTCGCCTGGTATGGCCATCTGAAGTTCAAGGCGATGCCGCTGTGGATCGCGATTGCGCTGAGCTGGGGGATCGCGCTGTTTGAATATATCCTGCAGGTGCCGGCGAACCGGATCGGCTATGGGCAGCTGAGCGCGGCGCAACTGAAGACCATTCAGGAGGTGATCTCGCTCTCGATCTTCGTGATCTTCGCCTGGGCCTGGCTGGGCGAGGCGCCGAAATGGCAGACGCTGGCGGGATTTGCGCTGATCGCGGCGGGGGCGGCGCTGGTCTTTGCGGGCAAGGGCTGAGGGGCAAGGGCTGAGGGGGCGAGCCCGGGCGGCCTGCCGCCCG
>JACXUS010000325.1 GCA_014763785.1 Sphingomonadales bacterium
GGTTTGACGCGCCCCCCGCCGCACCGATAGAGTGGCGCCGAACAAGGAGCGCCCATGTCCGACACGCCCGAGACCACCGGCTATCAGGTTCTGGCCCGCAAATACCGCCCCGCGACCTTTGCCGATCTGATCGGGCAAGAGGCGATGGTGCGCACGCTGAAGAACGCCTTCGCGGCGTCCCGTATCGCCCAGGCCTTCATCATGACCGGCATCCGCGGCACCGGCAAAACCACCACCGCGCGGATCATCGCCAAGGGGCTGAACTGCATCGGCGCGGACGGCACGGGCGGCCCCACGACTGAGCCTTGCGGGGTCTGCGAGCATTGCGTGGCAATCGCCGAGGGGCGCCATGTCGATGTGATGGAGATGGATGCCGCCTCGCGCACCGGCGTCGGCGATATCCGCGAGATCATCGAATCGGTGCATTACCGGGCCGCCTCGGCGCGCTACAAAGTCTATATCATCGACGAAGTGCACATGCTCTCGACCAGCGCGTTCAACGCGCTTCTGAAAACGCTCGAAGAGCCGCCCGCGCATGTGAAATTCATCTTCGCCACCACGGAAATCCGCAAGGTGCCGGTCACCGTGCTGAGCCGCTGCCAGCGCTTCGACCTGAAGCGGATCGAGCCCGAGGTGATGATCGCCCACCTCTCCGGTGTGGCCGCGAAGGAAAGCGCGCAGATCGCCCCCGATGCGCTGGCGCTGATCACCCGCGCGGCCGAGGGCTCGGTGCGCGATGCGATGAGCCTGCTCGATCAGGCGATTGCGCATGGCGCGGGTGAGACGACGGCCGAACAGGTGCGCGCGATGCTGGGGCTCGCGGATCGGGGCCGGGTGCTCGACCTTTTTGACATGATCCTCAAGGGCGATGCCGCGGGGGCGCTGACCGAGATCGGCGGGCAATATTCCGATGGCGCCGATCCGATGGCCGTGCTGCGCGATCTGGCCGAGATCACGCATTGGATCAGCGTCATCAAGATCACCCCCGAGGCCGCCGAGGACCCGACCGTCCCCCCCGAGGAGCGCACCCGCGGGCAGGCGATGGCGGCGGCGATCCCGATGCGGGTGCTCTCGCGCTTCTGGCAGATGCTCCTGAAGGCGATCGAAGAGGTCGGCAGCGCGCCGAATGCGATGATGGCGGCCGAAATGGCGGTGATCCGGCTGACCCATGTGGCCGACCTGCCCGACCCCGAAACCCTGATGCGTAAGATCCAGTCGGGCCCCGGCGGGGGCGGCGGCGGGCGCGGCCCGGCGCAAGGCGCGGCGCAAGGCGGCGGCGTGCAGGCCATCGGCGGCACCAGCATTCAGGCGGGCCCGCTGCAGGGCGCGACGATGCGCGCGATGTTCGGCAAGCCGATCTCGGCCGCGACCGCCGCCGCCGTCGCGGTGCAGGCCGAACATGCGCTGGCGCGGTTCGCGCGGTTCGAGGATGTGGTCGAGCTGATCCGCCGGATGCGCGATGTGAAGCTGCTGATGGATGTGGAACACGGGCTGCGGCTGGTGCGCTATGCCCCCGGCCGGATCGAGTTCCAGCCCGCCGAGGGCGCGCCGCGCGATCTGGCGGCGACGCTCTCGCAACGGCTGATGGGCTGGACCGGGCAGCGCTGGGGCGTGTCGGTGGTGAACGAGGGCGGGGCTGAGACCATCGCCGAGACCCGCGACGCCGCGACCCGCGCCGCCGAGGCCGAGGCCCGCGCGCATAACACGGTGATCCAGGCGATCTTCGCCGCCTTCCCGCAGGCCGCCTTCGAGGCCATCACCGGCGCGGCGGAACTGGCTGCGGAACAACAGGCCGAGGCTTTGCCCGAGGTCGAGGATGAATGGGATCCTTTCGAGGACAGCTAAGGAGACAACATGTTCAAGGGTTTGGGCCAGCTGGGCGACATGGCCAAGATGATGAAGGCGGCGAAGGAGATGCAGGACCGCATGGCCGAGCTGCAAGAGGACCTCACCCGGATCGAGGTCACCGGCGAGGCGGGCGCGGGCCTCGTCACCGCGCGCGCCAATGCCAAGGGCGTGCTCACGGGTCTGTCGATCGATCCCTCGATCCTCGTGGCCTCGGAAAAAGAGGTGGTCGAGGATCTGATCCTCGCCGCGATCAAGGAGGTGCAGGCCCGCGCCAAGCTGCGCGAGCAGGAGGAGCAGAAGAAACTCCTGACCGAGCTTGGTCTGCCCACCGACATGAACCTGCCGCTGTAAGATGGCCGAGGGCGCGCAGTCCGAGATCGAGGCGCTGATCGCGCTGATGGCGCGGCTGCCGGGGCTCGGACCGCGCTCGGCCCGGCGCGCGGTGCTGCACCTTCTGCGCAAGCGGACGGGGCTGATGGCGCCCTTGGCGCAGGCGATGGGCCATGTGGCGGAAACTGCACGCGACTGCACGCGCTGCGGCAATATCGCGGGCGGCGAGATCTGCGCGATCTGCGCCGATCCCGCGCGCGCCACGGGCGAAATCTGCGTGGTCGAGGATGTCGCCGATCTCTGGGCGATGGAGCGGGGTCAGGCCTTCAAGGGCCGCTATCATGTGCTGGGCGGCGTGCTCAGCGCGCTCGATGCCGTCGGGCCAGAGGAGCTTGGCATCCCGAAGCTGATCGACCGGGTCGGGGTCGAAAGGGTCACCGAGGTGATCCTGGCGCTGAACGCGACCGTCGAGGGCCAGACCACCGCGCATTACATCGCCGAGGCGCTGGAGGGCACGGGCGCGCGGATCACCAGCCTTGCCCAAGGCGTGCCGATCGGCGGTGAGCTCGATTATCTCGACGATGGCACGATCCAGGCCGCGCTGCGCGCCCGGCGCAGCTTCTGATGGGAACGAGCCCGGAAACCGCCGCGTTCTTTCGCGAACAGGCGGGGCCGGGCATCACCCTGCGCAAGATGTTTGGCGAATATGCGGTGCAGGCGCAGGGCAAGACGCTCGGGCTGATCTGCGACGATGCGCTGTTCGTGCGGCAGCTGCCCGAGATCACGGCCGTTCTGCACGATCCGGTGGCGGGCCTGCCCTATCCGGGCGCGAAACCCTGGTGGCGGATCGAGCCCGACGCCTGGGAAGAGGCCGACTGGTTGCGCGATCTGCTG
>JACXUS010000326.1 GCA_014763785.1 Sphingomonadales bacterium
GGGCTTGACCGGCGGGATTTGGCGCGCCACATCCCGTGCCCATGGTGCCGCTCGACAAACTCGCCCAGATCACCCAGCGCTTCGAATTCCTCGAGGCCCGCCTCAACGCGCCCGCAACGCCCGCGGAAATCGCGGCCCTCTCGCGCGAATATTCCGAGCTGCGCCCGGTGGTGGCCGAGATCGCCGCCTATCGCCAGTCGCTCGACGATCTGGCCGAGGCCGAGGGCTGGCTCGCCGACCCCGAGATGAAGGGCCTCGCCGAGGAAGAGCTGCCCCGCCTGCGCGCGCGCATCCCCGAGATGGAGCAGGCCCTGCGGGTGGCGCTGCTGCCCAAGGATGCCGATGATGCGCGCCCGGCGATCCTCGAAATCCGCCCCGGCACGGGCGGCGAGGAGGCGGCGCTTTTTGCAGGCGACCTGCTCAGGATGTATCAGAAATATGCCGAGGCGCAGGGCTGGCGCTTCGAGCTGATGGAGCTCGCGGAGACCGATCTGGGCGGCATCAAGGAGGCCGTTGCGCGGATCGAGGGCGAGGGGGTCTTTGCCCGGCTGAAATACGAATCCGGCGTGCACCGCGTGCAGCGCGTGCCCGAAACCGAGGCCGGGGGCCGCATCCATACCTCGGCCGCCACTGTCGCCGTGCTGCCCGAGGCCGCGGCGATCGATATCGACATTCCGGCCGCCGATATCCGCATCGACACGATGCGCGCCTCGGGCGCGGGCGGGCAGCATGTGAACACCACCGACTCGGCGGTGCGCATCACCCACCTGCCCACCGGGATCGTGGTGACGAGCTCGATGAAATCGCAGCACCAGAACCGCGAGATCGCGATGAATGTGCTGCGCGCGCGGCTCTACGAGGCCGAGCGCGAGCGGCTGGCGGGCGAACGCGCCGCCGACCGGCGCGCGCAGGTGGGCTCGGGCGACCGCTCCGAGCGCATCCGCACCTATAATTTCCCGCAAGGCAGAATGACCGATCACCGGATCAACCTGACGCTCTATGCGCTTGGCCAGATCATGAACGGCGATCTGGCCGAGGTGATCGACGCGCTGATCGCCCATGATCAGGCGGCGAAACTGGCGGAGATGGAGGGATGAGGGCGCAGCTCGCGCTGGTCGAGGCCAGCCGCAGGCTGGCTGCGGCGGGCATCGAGGGCGCGGCGCTCGATGCTCGCCGCCTGCTTGCCCATGCGTTGGGCGAGCCGCCCGAGCGGCTGACCCTGCGGCTGCAAGACGATCTGACGGCGCCGGAGGCCGCAGCGTTCGAGGCCGCGATCACCGCCCGCGCGGCGCGCCAGCCGGTCGCGCAGATCACCGGCAAGCGGCTCTTCTGGGGGCGCGAATTTCGCGTCACCCGCGACACGCTCGACCCGCGCCCGGAAACCGAAACCCTCGTCGCCGCGGCGCTGGAGGAACCCTTCGCCAAGGTGCTCGATCTGGGCACCGGCACCGGCTGCATCCTTCTGAGCCTGCTCAAACAGATCAGCTTCGCGGCCGGGCTCGGCACCGATGTCTCGGCCGCGGCGCTGGATGTGGCGCGCGGGAATGCCGAGGCGCTGGGGCTGGGCACCCGCGCACGGTTTCAGCAGGCCGACTGGTTCGCGGGGGTGGGGGGGTATTTCGACCTGATCACCTCGAACCCGCCCTATATCGCGGCCGATGAAATGGCGGGCCTTGCCCCCGAGGTGCGCGACTGGGAGCCCTTTGGCGCGCTGACCCCGGGCGGCGACGGGCTTGACGCCTATCGCGCCATCGCGCGGGGGGCGCCTGCGCGGCTGATGCCCGCGGGGCGGCTGATGGTCGAGATCGGGCCCACGCAAGGCGCGCAGGTCGCGGCCCTCTTTGCGGCCGCGGGCCTTGAGCGGATCGAGATCCGCCGCGACATGGACGGCCGCGACCGCGTCGTCATCGCGCGCAAGCCGGTCGATGCGGCGGGCGAGGGCTGCGGGCTGGCCTGAGGTCGCGCAAAACCGCCTGTCCGGCAGCAAAACCGCGCCAAAATGCCGCTTGGGCCAAGATTCCCGCTGGACAGCCCGCGCCTGACGTGCTTTGTCCAAAGGGTGACGCGGGGAGCTAGCTCCCCCTCACGGCTCAGCTTACACTGCGGGTCCAAGGCGCTGACGGGGCAACCCGATGGGCGCAGACAACTCGCAAGGCCGGTCCTTCCGCTTTTTCGGGGGGCCACGTTCAAGACCCTGCGGGGCACAGCACACGAAAGCCCATGAGATCTTCCAAATCCCGTTCGCGCAACAAGTCGAACCGTCAGCGCTCGATCGGCAATATCATCAACCGCGTGTTCGACAGCTCCGGCCCCGAGGGCAAGGTGCGCGGCACGCCGCAGCAGATCATCGACAAATATCTGCAGCTGGCGCGCGATGCGCAGCTTGGCAATGACCGGGTGGCCGAGCAGAACTTCCTGCAACATGCCGAGCATTACACCCGCATGCTGGGCGAGGCGCAGCGCGAAATGGCGCGCGAGCAGGAAGAGCGGCAGCGCCAGTTCGGCGGCAATGGCCAGAACGGTAATGGCCAAAGCGGCAATGGTCAGAACGGCAATGGTCAGGGCGGGAATGGGGGCCAGAGCGGCCAGCAGACCCCGCGCGAGCGCCATGACGAGCGCGCCGATGACCGCATCAGTGATCGGGCCAATGACCGCGGCGCCGCCGATCAGGGCGATATCGCTTTGCCCGGCAGCGTTCTGAACGCCTTTGACGCGCCCGAGGATGATGGCCCGGGTCTGGTCGAGACGCCCGAGATGCGCGCCGAAGTCGGCGCCGAGCCCGCCGACAGCCCCGCCGACAGCCCCGCCGACGGC
The DNA here is from genome assembly GCA_014763785.1 of Sphingomonadales bacterium. GTDB lineage: Bacteria > Pseudomonadota > Alphaproteobacteria > Rhodobacterales > Rhodobacteraceae > Rhodobacter. The sequence continues at coordinate 2,815 of JACXUS010000326.1, forward strand.
CGCGAGGACAGCGCGCCCAAGGCTGCCAAACCGCGCAACCGCCGCGCGCCCCGCAAGCCCAAGGCCGACAAGTCCGAGGGCAAGTCCGAGCAGGGCGGCGATACCGCGCCTCAGGCCAGCGACGCAGAGTAAGCCGGGGGCGCGCGGCCAAGGCCGCGCGCGGCTGCGCTTGCCGCGGGCGGTGGCGCCAAAGGCAGAGCTTCGCCCCAAGGTCCAGATATCCCCGCGCGCGCCCTTGGGCGCGCGCTGTGTCGTTT
>JACXUS010000327.1 GCA_014763785.1 Sphingomonadales bacterium
GCCGGGCTCAGAAGGTGGGCGGGGTGCAGGCGCTGACCACGCGGCAGGGCTCGGCGCCCGGGTTGCGGAAGCGATGGGGCAGGCGGCTGTCGAAGACATAGGCGTCGCCCGGACCCAGCAGCTTGCGCGCGCCATCCACCGTCACCTCGAGATGCCCGGACAGAACCAGCCCCGCCTCTTCGCCCTGATGGCTGAGCGCGACGCGCCCGGTATCGGCGCCGGGCTGATAGGTCTCGTCGAGCATCTGCAGCGCATGGGCCGCGCCCTCGCCGATCTGGCGATAGGAAATGCGGCCGCGGCCGATCTCGCGCAGCTCCTCGGCGGCGAAGAAGAACCGCCGCGGCGCCTCGGGCTCATAGGCGAAGAACTCGGCCAGCCCGATCGGCAGCCCGTCGAGGATGCGCTTGAGCGCGCCGATGGTGGGGTTCGAGCGCCCGCTTTCAATCAGCGAGATCGTGGAATTGGGCAGCCCCACCCGCCGCGCCAGCTCGCGCTGCGACAGGTTGCGCGCCGCGCGCAGCGCCCGCAGCCGCCCGCCAATATCGACCTCCATCGCCGCCTCCTGTTGGGGTTGTTCACTGATCCGCATCACTTTGATGATCGTGCGCCGGTTTTCAAGGCGTTAGGCGCATCCGATAAAGAATTGCCGCCGCGCGCATTCGGGCCCATCATGGCGAAATCCCCGCGCGAAAGGACCCCGCGATGACCCTTCTGTCGAACGACATGCGCCATGTGACCGAGGCCGATCGGGCCCATGTCTGGCACCACCTGCTGCAGCACAAATCGCTGGAAACGACTGACCCGCGGGTCATCGTCAAGGGCAAGGGTATCCGGATCTGGGACCAGCACGGCGCGGAATTCCTCGACGCGGTTTCGGGCGGGGTCTGGACGGTCAATGTGGGCTACGGCCGCGAGAGCATCGCCAATGCGATCCGCGATCAGCTGATCGAGCTGCCCTATTGGGCGGGCAGCGGTGGCACCATTCCGGGAGCGCTGTTTTCCGAACGGCTGCTGTCGAAGATGCCGGGGCTGAGCCGGGTCTATTATGCGAATTCGGGCTCGGAGGCCAATGAGAAGGTCTTCAAGATGGTGCGCCAGATTTCGTCCCGGCTGCGCGGCGGCAAGAAATGGAAGATCCTCTATCGTGAGCGCGACTATCACGGCTCGTCGATCGGCACGCTGGCGGCCTGCGGGCAGGAGGAGCGCGCGCTGCAATACGGGCCCTATCCCGAGGGCTTCGTGTCGGTGCCGCATTGTCTGGAATATCGCGCGCAATGGGATGTCGAGAACTATGGCGAGCGCGCCGCGGATGCGATCGAAGAGGTGATCCTGCGCGAGGGCCCCGATACCGTGGGGCTGCTCTGCCTAGAGCCCGTCACCGCGGGCGGCGGGGTGATCGTGCCGCCGAAAGGCTATTGGGAGCGGGTGCAGGAGATCTGCCGCAAATATGATATCTTCCTGCATATCGACGAGGTGGTCTGCGGGATGGGCCGCACCGGCACCTGGTTTGGCTATCAGAATTACGGCATCCAGCCCGATTTCGTGACCATGGCCAAGGGCGTGGCCTCGGGCTATGCGGCGATTTCGTGCTGTGTGACGACGGAAGCGGTCTTCGAGCAGTTCAAGGATGCCTCCGACCGGCTGAGCTATTTCCGCGATATCTCGACCTTCGGCGGCTGCACGGCGGGGCCTGCGGCGGCGCTGGAAAACATGCGGATCATCGAGGATGAGGGGCTGTTGGAGAACACGCTGGCGATGGGCGAGCGGATCTTGGGCAACCTGCAGGCGCTGGCCGAGAAGCACAAGGTGATCGGCAATGTCCGCGGGGCGGGGCTCTTTGTCGGGGCCGAGCTGGTCGCCGACCGCGTCACGAAAGAGCCCGCGGCCGAGGGCGACGTGGCCCGCGTCGTGGCCGAGGGCGCCAAGCGTGGCGTGATCTTCGGCATGACCAACCGCTCGCTGACCGGGTTCAACAACACGCTGTGCTTCAGCCCGGCGCTGATCGCGACGCCCGATGATATCGACGAGATCACCGAGGCCGTCGACGGCGCGCTGACCACGGTCTTTGGCTGAGTGGATGGGGCAGGGCGCTGCGGCGCCCTGCGGCCCTCAGACGAAGGGCGCGATCTGCACGCCCGCGGCCTCGAGGGCTGCGCGCAGGGTGCGGCAAATCTCGACCGCGCCGGGCGTATCGCCATGCAGGCAGAGCGTCTGCGCCGACACCGGCAGCCAGCCGCCCGCCGTGGTCGGGATGCGGTTGTTCAGCACCATGTCCAGCACCTGATCGCAGCTTTGGCCGGGGTCGTGGATCACCGCGCCGGGCGCGCCGCGCGGGGTGAGCGTGCCATCGGGCGCATAGCTGCGGTCGGCAAAGATTTCCCCCGCCGTGGCCAGACCCGCGGCCTCGGCGGCGCGCTGGGTCTCGGAATAGGGCATGGTGACCAGCACGAGCCCCGGATCGACCGCCCGCACCGCCCGCACACAAAGCGCCGCCAGATCGGCATCCTCGGCCGCCATGTTGTAAAGCGCGCCATGCGGCTTCACATGGGTCATCGGATGCCCTTCAAGCGCGCACATCCCCTGTAGCGCCACGATCTGATAGATCAGCTGGGTTTCCAGATCCTCGGGCCGCTCGCCCGAAATGCGCCGCCGCCCGAAGCCATAAAGATCGGCAAAGGCGGGATGCGCGCCCACCCGCACGCCGCGCGCCTTGGCCATCCGGATCGTGCGCCGCATCACCACCGGATCGCCCGCATGAAAGCCGCAGGCCACATTGGCCGAGGTGACGAGATCGAGCATCGCCGCATCCTCGCCCAAGGTGAAGGCGCCAAAGCTCTCGCCCATGTCGCAGTTCAGATCGAGGGTTCGGGTCATCGCAAGGCTCCCTTGGGCGGCTTCTTGGACATGCCGGGCGCGGCCGGGAAACTCAAGAGGTTTGCGGCGGGGTTTGGGGCGGGGTTTGCGGCAGGGTTTCCGGCCGGGCGCCCCGGCCGCCGCGCTTCTGCTTGTGGGCGCACAGCCCCCTGCGCCTTTCCCCGCGCGGCAATCTCTGGCAAGAGAAGGAGCCCCGC
>JACXUS010000328.1 GCA_014763785.1 Sphingomonadales bacterium
GGTCTGGCGCCCCAAAGCCCCGCCCGGGGCGCCAGACCCTGCGGCAGGCGCCCAAATTCGGTGCTTTTCCAAGCCTTTGCTGTTTGTGCCCCGAAAAAATCCCCGTATAGTCGGGCGACCAATAAGCCGGGCTGCCACCCGGAAACACCCTTGGGGGGAACGCACGTATGATCCGGTCCGAGTTGATCGCCAAGATCGCCGAAGAAAACCCGCATCTGTTCCAGCGCGACGTCGAGAAGATCGTCAACACTGTCTTTGAAGAGATCATCGAGGCCATGGCGCGCGGCGACCGGGTCGAGTTGCGCGGCTTTGGCGCCTTTTCCGTCAAGCGCCGCGACGCGCGCACCGGGCGCAATCCGCGCACCGGCGATGCGGTCGATGTCGAGGAAAAGCATGTGCCCTTCTTCAAGACCGGCAAGCTGTTGCGCGACCGGCTGAACGGCGCCGAGGACTGAGCGATGATCCGTCTTTTGCGGCTGCTGATGCTCGGCCTCGTGGCGGTGGTGCTGATCGTTCTGGCGCTGGCCAATGGCGATCCGGTCACCCTGCGCGCCCTGCCGCCCGAGGCGGGGGCCTTCCTGGGCTTCGCCTGGGCGGTGCAGCTGCCGCTGTATCTCGTGATCTTCGCGGGGATCCTGATCGGCCTTCTGATCGGCTTTCTCTGGGAATGGCTGCGCGAGCGCTCGATCCGGGTGGGCCATGCCAGGGTGAGCCGCAAGGCCGCGCATCTGGAGCGCGAGATCGACCGCCTCAAGGCCCGCACCGAAGGCCCCAAGGACGAGGTTCTGGCGCTGCTCGACGGCCCGAAAGCGCGCTGAGATGGTCACCATCGCCGTCAACCGCGGCCGCCCCGGCGGCACCCGGGTCAAGATCTGTGGTCTGACCCGCCCCGAACATGTTCTGGCGGCGGCCGAGGCGGGGGCGGGCTATGTCGGCTTCGTCTTCTTCCCGAAATCGCCGCGGAATGTGACGGTCGAGGCGGCGCGCGCTCTGGCGCTTGAGGTGCCGGTGGGCGTGGCCAAGGTGGGGCTTGTGGTGAACCCGACCGATGCCGAGCTGGATGCGATCCTCGCGGCGGTGCCGCTCGACATGATCCAGCTGCACGGGCGCGAGGCGCCGGAGCGGGTGGCCGAGGTGCAGGCGCGCACCGGCCTGCCGGTGATGAAGGCGGTGGGCGTGGCGGAGGCGGCCGATCTCGACCAGCTGCCCGCCTATGAGGCCGTGGCCGATCAGATCCTTGTCGATGCCAAGGCGCCGAAGGGCGCCGATCTGCCCGGCGGCAATGGTCTTGCCTTCGACTGGCAGCTGATTGCCGGGCGGCAATGGTCGCGGCCCTGGATGCTGGCCGGGGGGCTCACGCCCGGGAACGTCGCCGACGCGGTGCGGCTTACGGGCGCGCATCAGGTCGATGTGTCCTCGGGCGTCGAGAGCGCGCCGGGGGTGAAGGACGAGGCCCTGATCCGCGCCTTTATCACGGCCGCACGCGGGGTCTGAGGCCGCAGCGGGGCGCTGCCCCGCACCCCGGGATATTTCTGCACAGATGAGGAGCAGAGGCACTTTCCTTGCCGTGGAAATCTTTACCCGGGGGCCTGGGCGCGCTACATCCCGATGGATTATTTGCGCGAGGTGAGAGATGCCCGAGGACCGTATCAACAGTTTCATGACCGCGCCGGACGACAAGGGGCGGTTTGGCATCCATGGCGGGCGGTTCGTGTCCGAAACGCTGATGCCGCTGATCCTCGAGCTCGAGGCGCAATATGAATTCGCCAAGACCGATCCGACCTTCTGGGCGGAGATGGAAGACCTGTGGAAGCATTATGTCGGCCGTCCCTCGCCGCTGTATCTGGCGTCGCGGCTGACCGAAGAGCTGGGCGGCGCCAAGATCTATCTCAAGCGCGAAGAGCTCAACCACACCGGCGCGCACAAGATCAACAACGTGCTGGGCCAGATTCTGCTGGCGCGCCGCATGGGCAAGACCCGGATCATCGCCGAGACCGGCGCGGGCCAGCACGGCGTGGCCACCGCCACGGTCTGCGCGAAATTCGGGCTGGAATGCATCGTCTATATGGGCGCGACCGATGTCGAGCGTCAGGCGCCCAACGTCTTCCGCATGAAGCTGCTCGGCGCCACGGTGGTGCCGGTGACGAGCGGCCGCGGCACGCTTAAGGATGCGATGAACGATGCCCTGCGCGACTGGGTGACCAATGTGCGCGACACCTTCTATTGCATCGGCACGGTGGCGGGGCCGCATCCCTATCCGGCGATGGTGCGCGATTTCCAGTCGGTGATCGGCCGCGAGACCCGTTGGCAGCTGGAGGAGCAAGAGGGCCCCGGCCGTCTGCCCGATACGATTGTCGCCTGCGTCGGCGGCGGCTCGAATGCGATGGGGCTGTTCCATCCCTTCCTCGACGATCCCGATGTGAAGATCATCGGCGTCGAGGCGGGCGGTCTGGGCGTCGATGACCGGATGCAGCATTGCGCGAGCCTGACCGGCGGGCGTCCGGGGGTGCTGCATGGCAACCGGACCTATCTCCTGCAGGATGAGGACGGTCAGATCCTTGAAGGCCATTCGATCTCGGCCGGGCTCGATTATCCCGGCATTGGCCCCGAGCACAGCTGGCTGCACGACATCAAGCGCGCGGAATATGTGTCGATCACCGATGACGAGGCGCTGAATGCGTTTCAGGTGCTGTGCCGGACCGAGGGCATCATCCCCGCGCTGGAAAGCAGCCATGCGCTGGCCCATGTGCTGAAAATCGCGCCGGGCCTGCCGAAAGATCATATCATCGTCATCAACCTCTCGGGGCGCGGCGACAAGGATATCTTCACGGTGGCCAAGCATCTGGGCGTGCAGATGAAGGTCTGAGCTGGGGCCCCGCGCCGCGTTTGTTGCAAGCCCGCGCCCCTCTGGCGCGGGTTTTTTGTCGGGCAGGGCGCTCGTCCCGGCTCTGTCGCCTGGGCGCCGGAGGGGAGGGGGCCGAGTCCCGCCGAACCGGGGCCGTGAAACCGGGGCAGCGGTTGCCGCCCTGCAGGGCAGG
>JACXUS010000329.1 GCA_014763785.1 Sphingomonadales bacterium
CATCGGCGAGCCCTATGAGGACGGGCGTCCGGGCCGGCTGCGCATCTACAAGGGGCATTTCGAGGACCATGTCGCCTACGACGACAAGCGTCACGACCGCGACTACAAGGAGAAGCGCCTGCTGACCGAGGCGACCTTCGGCTGGGCGATCACCGCCCACAAGGCGCAGGGGTCGCAGTGGGAGAACGTGATCGTCTGGGACGACGGGCTGGGCCGCAGCGAGATCGACCGGCGCCGCTGGCTCTACACCGCGATCACCCGGGCCGAGCGCGGGCTCGTCCTTCTGGCCTGAGGGGTGCGATGATCGACCTCAACGACATCGCGGTCGCGAAGACCCGGCACGATCTGGCTGCGGTGAAGGAGCGGCTCGCCTGCACGGCCGCCGACTGGTTGCCGGGGCTCTTCCCCGAGGCCCGGCTTGCGCGGGACCGTCGATCCTTGCGCTGCGCAGATCTCTCCGGGCGCCCGCCACGCAAGGAGGGCTCCTGCACCATCCATCTCGACGGGCCCTATGCAGGCTGGGGCTTCGACTACGCCACCGGCGAGCGGGCCGGCCCCATCGACCTGATCGCGCAGGCGACCGGCCTCTGCGACGGCGCGCTCTTCGACGAGGCGGCGCGGCTCGCAGGGATCGACCATCCTGCGCCGCGGTCCGCGCCGACGTCGTCCATGCGCGCGCGCCCCGACCACTCGGCCGAGATCGCGCGTCTGGTCGCCGGGGCCGTTCCCCTCGCAGGCACGTTGGGCGAGACCTATCTGCACGCCCGCGGGCTGTCAGATCCCGGATCGCCCGACCTGCTGTTCCACCCCGACTTGCCGTACTTCGACAGCTGCCGCGGCTGGCCCGGGCTGATCGCGATCCTGCGGCTGCCGGACGGGGAGCGCGCACCGGGTATCCATCGCACGTTCCTGCTCGACGACGGCAGCGCCAAGGCGCCTCCGGGCAAGAAGATGCTCGGCAGCGTGAAGGATGCCGTGGTCCAGCTCTTCCCGATGTCCGAGGACGGCCACATCGGCATCGCCGAGGGGATCGAGACGGCGCTCGCGGCCCACGCGCTCTTCGGCACGTCGGTTTGGGCAGCGCTGTCGGCCGACGGTCTGGCGCGGTTCCAGTGGCCCGAGGGTGTCCGGCGCGTCACCATCTACGCCGATGCGGGAGATGCCGGTCGCCAGGCGGCCGCGACGCTCTCGGACCGCCTGAACCGCGCCGACATCCCGAACGAGATCGTCGGACCGCTGCATGGCGACGACTTCAACGACGACCTGCTGCGCGGCACTCGCGCCGAGGACTACGCGCCCGAGGCAGATGCCACAGCTGAGCCTCAGGCCGGGGATCCGGTCGAGCCCGAGACGGCCACGCCCGTCGTCGCCTCCGCCGACGATCCGGCGACGCTGATCGCCGCGGCCGAGGCGCTGACCAAGGCCAGAGGCAGCCTCACCCCGTCCGGCCGCTACGTCTGCCCCGTTCTGGAGCTTGGCCTGCTCGGCGCCATGCTGCGCACCGCGATCGCGGGCGGGCAAAAGGCACGCTTCTCCGCCACCGGCATGCTCAAGCCGGAGGTGCTGCGCCCGATGCTGGGGACCCTCGTGGAGATGGCCGAGGACGGCGGGCTCGCCCCCGTCATCGACCGGGTCTATCCGCTGGACGACCTTCCCGAGGCGCATCGTCACGTGGAGACCGGGCACAAGCGCGGCAACGTGGTGGTGGTGGCGTGACCGCCGCCACCACCGGTCGCGCCTCTCGTCTCAGGGAACGAGTGCGGGTCTGCCGGTCGGCGGCCTGCTCACCGTTGCCTCCGGCGGTGCGGCGGGCGCGCCGAGGTCCGTGCCGCACATCTCCTCGACGACCCTAAGAACTGAGGGTGTTGTCGGTCGCGACCGTGGTGCAGCGCTTGTTGGTGTCGTCCCAATAGACCTTGGCGCCCACGGTCCAGGCCTGCGAGCCGACCTTGGTGATGTCGAAGACGCCGACGAGCGCGGTCTCGACGGGCTCGCCGAGCGCGGCCGCTCCGGCGGCGATGCCGAAGATGGAGCCGACGAGCAGGCCGTCGCCGGAAGCGACGGCATAGGGCGCGGTCAGAGTGAGGGTGCTGCCGGGCTGGACGTGGTTTTTCATGGGGAAGATCCTCGTGGAAAGACGAAGGGCGGCCCGATTGGACCGCCCGCATGTCAGGGTTCAGCATGGGGTGCCGGTTATGCGCCCGGGTTCTTGTAGAGGCCGCGCCAGTCGATCGCCTTGGCGCCGAAGTCGAGGCGGCACTTGATCTCGACGCCGTCGACGTCGAAGCCGTTGCGCGTCTCGATGTAGGCGCCCTGCTGGCCCTCGAGATAGGCGTACTCGATGGTGTCGATCTGGTTCGGGCTGGCCGCCAGATACCAGGCCGTCTCGCTCGCCGCATCGAGCCGGGGCTCGCTGATCGGCGCGAGCGTGCGGATCGACTGCGGCACCACGCTGGAGGTCGCGGCGGGCACGAGGTTCTGGGCGACGAGCTGTTCGGCCTTCAGTTCCAGCGAGGCGGGCACGATCAGGAAGGCGGGGCGGACGTTCAGCACCGTCTTCTTGTCGAGCCCGGTCTGCTTGCGCATCGCCGCCCGCGCGAGGCCCACGCTGTCCACCCCGAGCGCGGCACCCGTGCCAGCGAGGTTCTTGTGCGTGGAGTGGAACAGCGCCGTGCCGTCCGCCATCGCCGGGTTCGAGGTCACGATGTCCCAGACCACGTCGCTCTCCAGCTGCGCGATGGAGTTGCCGTACATCGCCGGGATCCGGGTGAAGGCGTCGAGATCGTCGTTGATCAGCGTCTGGCGGGTGATCGCGACCACCCGGCCATAGGTCTTGACCTTGTAGCTCTCCTTGCTCTCGCCCAGCGTGCCGCGCTTGAACTCGCCGCTCTCGCCGACCTCCAGCAGCTGCGGCGCTTCGCCGAGCTGGACGCGATGCATCCGCGGCCTCCCTCTGATACTCGGTCGTCTGCGTCGACAGACCGAACAGATGGTCGACCCCAAGACGTTTCAACTCCTTGAAATGGTCTCGAAAGGCA